>JADLCG010000041.1 GCA_020847355.1 Anaerolineales bacterium
GACCAAACTCTGGCGAACATTGCGCTTTTATCTGATCCGCGCTTTGCGGCTTGCGATACGCGATGCAATGATGGGGCGGAGGAAATTTTCTTTTGCCGTGACCAAGCCAAAGTTAAAGGGAGCGGCGGCGAAGTAGTCTCATTAATCCCGTGGAACGGAGAAGTCCACGGCGTTGTCACGCGCAACCTTAAGTGGGCGCTTCGCCATGAAACTTTATACCCGCATAAAACGCGCGGAATTAGTAATGAAATGCTCGGCGCAGAAGCGTCCGTTGAAATTAAATCCGGATTGTTGCTCGTCGTTCATAAATTTAATTTGGAGTGATTGATGAAAAAAAGATCGTTGCTTGTGCTTGTAGTTTTGAGCTTTTTGTTTGCGGCTTGCGCGCCTGCCGCGCCCGCCACGCTGACCGTGATGACGCATAGTTCGTTTGCCGTGAGCGAAGACGTAATTAAAACTTTTGAAACCCAAAATAATGTTAAGGTCTCGTTCGTTCAAGGCGGAGACGCGGGCGAAACGCTGAATAAAGCCATTCTTGCAAAAGATGCGCCGCTGGCGGATGTTCTATTTGGCGTGGATAATACTTTCTTATCCCGCGCTTTATCTGCCGAAATTTTTGAGCCGTATGCCGCTCCGGAATTGGAAGACGTGCCGGATGAATTCAAATTGGATGCCTCTCATCAAGCGACCCCAATTGACTTTGGCGATGTGTGTATTAATTATGATAAAAAATATTTTTCAACCAATCAATTGGCGCTTCCGAATTCTTTGGAAAGTTTGACCAAACCGGAATACAAAAACTTGCTGGTGGTTGAAAACCCAACGACCTCCTCGGTTGGGCTTGCGTTCTTATTAGCCACGCGCGCTCATTTTGGAGAAGATTATTTGCAGTATTGGCAACAACTTAAAGAAAATGGCGTCACCGTAGTAGATGGCTGGGAGACGGCTTACTACACAAATTTTAGCGGTTCTTCTGGTCGTGGTCCGCAACCTTTGGTGGTTTCCTATGCTTCTTCTCCGGCGGCTGAAGTGATCTTCGCCGAAACGCCATTGGATGACGCGCCCACCGCTTCAATCCTTGACCCGGATACTTGCTTCCGCCAAATTGAATTTGCCGGCATCCTCAAAGGGACTCCCAACCAAAAACTTGCCGAAAAATTTATCAGCTTTTTATTGAGCGCTGAATTTCAAAACGACATGCCTTTGCAAATGTTTGTTTATCCGCTCAACCCTAAAGCGGTTCTGCCTGAAGCGTTTGTAAAATATTCTCAAATTCCTGCCCAACCGGCGGAACTGACTCCTGAAGAGATTTCCGCCAACCGCGATAACTGGCTGGAAGCCTGGACGAAAGCCATGCAGTAGGGCAGTAGGGATGTATTTGGGCAAGCGTGTGAATCGTTTGATGGTTAGAAAGCGGTCTGCCCGCTTGCCAATTCCCCGTTTTGGGCTGTGGTTATTTCCGCTTCTTTTCTTGCTGGCTTTTTTCTTTTATCCGCTTTCAAAAATTCTTCGGCTCACGTTTGACGCTGATGTTTTTACCGCGCCGGAGAATTTACAAATTGCGTATCGCGTCACGCTCTTCACGTTCTATCAAGCGGGGCTTTCTACCTTGCTCACGTTTTTCTTGGGAATCCCCGCATCCATTTTATTTTCGCGTTTCAATTTTTTTGGAAAACCCTTTTTACGCGCGCTCACAGCCATTCCGTTCATGCTCCCTACGGTGGTGGTTGCCGCCGCGTTTAATTCCGCGCTGTCTATTCTCGATCTGCAACTCGCTCCATTGACTTTGATTCTACTCGCGCATGTTTTTTACAATACGACGATTGTCGTTCGCATGGTTGGCGGCGCGCTGGCAAGCCTTGACCCTAAACTGGAGCAAGCCGCGCGCTCTCTAGGAGCAAACTCTCTGCGCGTTTGGCGGGAGGTTACTTTTCCGCTTTTGAGACCGGCGCTCGTCGCCGCGATCTTGCTCGTCTTTCTGTTTGATTTCACCAGCTTTGGCGTAATCCTTTTGTTGGGCGGCGGGAAGCTCGCCACGTTAGAAGTGGAAATTTATCTGCGCGTGTTAAAACTTCCTAACCTGCCTTTGGCGGCTTGGCTGGCTCTGCTTCAACTTATTTTCACTTTGCTGATTTCTTTTTTGTATTCAAAAATTAACGCAAAAATAACGACGCAAACTGCGCCGCGTTTTGCAACTGCGCGCCCGCCGCAAACCTTCAGAGAAAAAATCTTCGTTGCCGCGTTTGCCCTCCTGCTTGCGGCTTTCTTTATCGCGCCGCTTCTTTCGCTTCCCATCCGCTCTTTCGCGCGCTTGGAGGCGGATCGCGGAGATCGCGCGGAAGTTCGCGTGGGGTTAACCGCCGATTATTACAAGGAATTATTCGTCAACCGGCGCGGTTCTTTATTTTATGTGCCGCCCGTTCAAGCCGCTATCAATTCTTTGAGCATTGCCGCGGCGACAGTTTTATTTTCGTTGACGTTGGGCTTTCCGGTAGCGCTTGCATTGTCCCGCCCGACGCGATTAGAAAAAATTCTCGATCCGCTCATTATGCTTCCGCTGGGCGCTTCGGCGGTGATGCTTGGCTTGGGCTTGATTGTCGCTTATGGGCGCGCCTTAGCTTCGCCGATCTTTATCCCCATCGCGCACACGCTGATCGCCCTGCCGTTTGTTGTCCGCGCTTTGCAACCAGCCATCGCCGCCATCCCAGAACGCTTGCGCCAAGCCGCAACCGTTTTAGGCGCTTCGCCGTTTCGCGTTTGGCAAACGATAGACCTGCCAATTTTACGCCGCGCGGTTCTCACTGCCGCCACTTTTGCGTTCACTATTTCTTTGGGCGAGTTCGGCGCAACGCTTCTGCTTTCGCGCCCGGAACTGCCCACCATCCCCGTTGCGATTGCGCGCTTCCTCGCGCAACCGGGCGGGTTAAATTATGGTCAGGCGATGGCGCTTTCCACAATTTTGATGGCGCTTACTATTCTGTGCATTCTCTTCATTGAAAAAGATAATCATGCTTGAACTAAAAAATATTTCCAAACAATATGCGGGTCAACCTTTGCTGGAAAACATCTCATTCAAAGTAAAAGAAAATGAGACGGTATGTTTACTCGGCGCATCGGGGAGCGGCAAATCTACTTTGTTGAAGCTGATTGCGGGATTAGAGCATCCGGACGCGGGCAGTCTGCTGTTTAATCGCGTTGATCTCGCTCACACGCCGCCACACCTGCGTGACTTTGGCTTGGTCTTTCAAGACTATGGGCTTTTCCCGCACCTCGACATTTTTGCGAACGTCGCCTTTGGTTTGAGGATGAAAAATAAACCATTGCCGGAAATTAAACAAAGCGTGACTGAATTATTGGCGCAGGTAAATTTGACGGGGTTTGAAAATAGAAAAGTGACCGATCTTTCCGGCGGCGAGCAACAGCGCGTGGCTTTGGCGCGCGCATTAGCGCCCAACCCGCGCCTGCTGATGTTTGACGAACCGCTCGGCGCTTTGGATAAAAATCTAAAAGCGGACTTGTTGAACGAACTTCGCGCAATTTTGCGGAAAACTAAAACCCCAACGCTCTACGTTACGCACGATCAAGAAGAGGCTTTCGCGCTTGCGGATCGCATTCTACTTTTGCATGAGGGCAAAATTATCCGCGCGGGAACTCCTGAAGAAATTTGGCAAAATCCGCTTTCGAGTTTTGCGGCGAAATTTTTTGGCGTTGGGAATGTGATTGTGGGCAGGGTGCGGGCAGAAGGCAAAAGGCTGAAAGCTGAAACTGATTTTGGGACGTTTGATCTGAAATGCGGATCTAAACACGCGAAAGCTGAACTTGTAAACTTGTTGATGAAACAAACTTCGGTGGCGGGCGCTGAGATAAAACTCAAAGTGGAAGATCTGCTTTTTATGAAGGACCAGTTTCAAGTTAAGAGTCGCGGCGCCGTGTTTTTAGTCAAGGAGAAGCCGAAGCTTGGGCAGACTATTCAATTACGGGTTAAGGTAGAATGTCTGCATGAAAATCCAGAAGAAGAATCCTGAAGGCAAAATTGTTTTTGAATATGCCGGAGAAACGCTCGCTCGAAATGAAGACGCGATTATTTTAGAGGCATTTTTTGGGCGCGATGATATGGCGTTTTTAAATATCACCCTGAAACGCGGCGACCGCTTTGTGGAGACGTTTTACACAAAGCGCTGGTACAACATTTTTGAAATTTACGATCGTGACGATCGTAAATTTAAGGGCTGGTATTGTAATATCGGTAAGCCCGCTGTGATTGAAGCAGATACGGTCTCTTATATTGATTTGGCGCTGGATTTATGGGTGGCTCCAGACGGAACGCAAACAGTTTTGGATGAAGATGAATTTGAAGCGTTGAGTTTGACCGAAGCGGCGCGTGAAAAAGCCTTTGAAGGTTTGCGTGAATTGCAAGCGCTGATGAAAACAAAAAATCCTCCAAGTTAACTTGGAGGATTTTTTGTTTTAGATGAATTAGGCAAAATTTGCGAGAACTTGCGCGGCGTTTCCAACCAACGAATCGCCGTTGTTCCAAAGCCACCAGCCGCCAATTGCGCCAGCGCAACAACAGCAGAGCAAAACGACCACGACTACCGCGATGATGATGGTTTGGTTATTTTTCTTGGGTTCGTCGGACGGGTTAACAGGCATTTCGGACATGATTTCTTCTCCTTAAAAATTTGGTTGAACGAATGATGCTCGATTATATCAGGCTGTTTGACGTTTGTCTTTGCGCCCAGACCACCAGAGATAAACCAGCACGGCGAGAATGATAATTAGAATCGCCATGATGACGGGTAGCACAATTGCGAGGATCGAGACGATGGTCGAGACAACGTCTTCCGCGATGGAAACTGGCACGTTGCCCGCGCCGCCGGTTGTGGCGGTGACGATTGGGCGCACGACTGCCGATTTGGCGGTGTGCACTGTGCCGGCGACGAGTAAGCCGCAGGCGAGCGCGACGATGGGGTGGATATCTGTGATCACTTTTGCGCTGGCGGCAAAAGCAATTGCGCCCGCCGCCGGACGGATGAAGGTTTGAATCACATCGTTGAGATGGTTGACTGCCGGAACTTTATCCGCCAGCATTTCGATGATGACGAGCACGCCTAATAGAATTAAGATCCACGGGCTGGCGATTAAATCCCACGGCTGGGTGAGGTTGAGCAGGTTTGGAAAGTAATGCGAGATTGCGCCCACCACTAAGAGTGGAATATAAGCGTTTAACCCCGCGCTGGCGGATAAGCCAAAAGCTGAAAATATTCCGAGGAAGGTATCCATTGTTTTTCTCTCCTTTACAAAAACTTATAAAGCGAACATTCTATCTACGTTTACGGCATTAATTTGTTGCATTAGCCGTTTAAACCGGGGAAGCCGCTCCATGTGCCGGTGAAATGCAGACGCATCAGATCAATGCTCAGGACGAGAAGCAAAGCCAGCGTGAATCCGGAAAGCAGGGGTAAGGTCAATTGGCGCAGGGAAGTGAATGTGTTGTCGGTTTTCATCAGCATCACCCAAACCATGCTGAACACAATGATCAGCAAAGCTAATGTGCCTAATGCGCTGAGATAGGCGATGGGGTAAAGCGCTAGCGGATTTTCAGTGAGAATTAAGCCATTGATAATCACAATGGCGGTTACTAAACCGCCGAGGATTTTCCAAGTTAATGCCGGTTTTTCTTCTGCGGTTTGCCAAAGCGTTTGATTGATTACCGGGTAGAGGACTGCGGCGAGCGCGATCCCCATGCCTGAGCCGGTGAAGAGGCGCAACACGCTGTTGGGCGTATAGAGCGCTGGGATTTTATCCACAAATGAACCGGCTGGCGCAGTTTGTTTAAGCAAGTAAACGTAAGAATTTACGCCGTCAAAACCAAATGCTAGAAAGAAAAGAAATAAGACAGCTAAGATTCCGCGCGGCGGGAATTGAGAACGCTTGCGGCTGACTATGCCTAAGACAATGAGCGTTAGCGCGGCGGAATAAAATTCGCCGGTGCAACGCGCACAGAGCGGCAGTTGCCGCCCGTCAATCTGAAAAGAACGCGCGTCAATGCGGTGACAAACGGCGTAGCCAATTGCGTCCAATTTGCCGAGCGCGCCTTCGGGCGCGAGATACATCCACGCGCCAAACGCCAGAATGGCGGCGAGCGGAACGAGCCAACGAATGCTATTTTGAAAAGATAGTTTTGCTGAGTGGGTTTCCATTTTATTCATTATATGAGGAATAGAGACGAATGACAAGAAACGCCTTGACAAAGGACGTTATGTTTTTTTCTTTCGCGGTATGATAGGCTGAATCATTCACGAGGAGCAAACTGAGATGAAACGGATTGGAATTTTGACCGGCGGCGGCGACGCCCCCGGATTAAATGCAGTGATTCGCGCGGCGGTTAGGACGGCGATCTATGAATATCAATGCAAAGTCTTTGGCATTCAGGATGGCTATGACGGCTTCTTGATGGAAGGCGGCATTATTCCGCTGGGCATTGAAGAAGTGCGCGGAATTTTGGCGCGCGGCGGAACGATCCTCGGCGCGGCGAATCGCGGTAACCCCTTTGCGCGCAAAATGCTAAAGCGTGGAAAAGAAGTCACGGTGGACGTTTCGGCGGAGATCGTCAAAAAAATAAAACGGCAAAAATTGGACGCTCTGCTCGTCCTCGGCGGAGACGGCACCCTGCACATCGCGCATGAACTTTGTCAAAAAGGCGTTCCAATTATCGGCGTTCCAAAAACAATTGATAACGATATCGGCGGCACGGAAGTTTCCTTTGGTTTTGATACCGCCTTAAATGTCGCCACTGCGGCGCTGGATCGTTTGCAAACCACCGCCGAATCGCATCACCGCGTGATGGTCGTCGAGTTGATGGGGCGCGACGCGGGCTTCATCGCATTAAACGCTGGAATCTCCGGCGGGGCAGACGTGATTCTCATTCCAGAAATTCCATTTCAATTTGAAAAAATTCTCGCCAAGATTCACGAACGCGCCAAACGCGGCAGAAAATTCAGCATCATCGCCGTTTCTGAAGGCGCCAAACCCAAAGACGGCGCGCAAATCTTTTCGCGCAAAGGCGATGAAATCTATGTCCCGCGTTTGGGCGGGGTGGGGCAGGTAGTGGCGGATTATATTGAAAAGCAAGGCTTTGAATCGCGCGTTACGGTTTTAGGTCATGTGCAACGCGGCGGAACGCCCACCGCTTTTGACCGCGTCCTCGCCACACGCTATGGTTCCGCCGCAGTGCGCCTTGCCGCGCAAGGCAAATCCGATTGTATGGTCGCATTAAACGGCGGAATGATTACCAGCGTTTCATTAGCCCAAGCTACTGCGCGCCCCAAGCGGATTCAACTCACCGACGATGCTGTGATCGCCGCTCGGAATATCGGCATTGCGCTTGGCGATTAAACCAGAACGCCATCCTTACGGATGACGTTCGTGGGGCGCTGTGGCTTCCTGAAACTTACTTGAGGAGGGATGCCACAGCGCTGGGTTTATTACTACTATCCATATGAGCAACACCTCCTCCTTTCTATAGGATGGCGATTCACTTATAATCCCCCGAGCAATATCGGTAGTATGGCATAAAACAAAATGAATGTCAATGGGCGAACTGCGCTTCTCACAAAACTGTAATTCGCCGGTTCGGAAAAATTTTGAGACCTTTTGACAGCCTTCGCAAGGCAGGCGCGAGTATCCTACGCTAAATTTTTTGATGGAGCAAAAATGCAAACACAACCTAAAAAACTTTGGATTACCGTCCTCTTGCTTGGCTGGGCGTTTGATTTTCTCTTTTGGTCGAAAGGCACAGGCGTAAACTTCGCGATCTTCACCGCGCTCTGCGTGATCGGGACTTTCTATCTACTGCTTGCGGAAGGGCTTCGCCCGCGCCTCACGACCTTGATGCTGATCCCGCTCTTTGGCTTTTTTGCCGCCGTTACATTTTTCCGCGCCGAACCCATGACGACTTTCCTCGCAGTGGTCTTTACCTTACTAACCATGATTCTCCTTTCTACCAGCTATCTGGACGGAAGCTGGATTCAATACAAACTTACCGATTATGTGATCAAACCGATCCTTTTATTCACCAGCATGATCTGGCGTCCAATTTCCTTTGGCATTGAAACCGCGCAGAATAAAACCGCAGACTCAACGCCAACCTCAAAAAATAACCTCCTGCCGATTGCGCGCGGCTTATTGATCGCGCTTCCGATTGTGGCAATCTTCGCTTCCTTGCTCGCCTCGGCGGATTTAATCTTCTCCCAACGGCTGGGCGACTTCGTCGAGTTATTCAAACTTGAAAGGTTGCCTGAATATATTGCGCGCCTCATTTTGATTTTGTTCGTCGCTTATGGGCTGGCTGGCGTCGTCCTGCACACGGCGGCTGAAGCCAGACCTGAAAAAACAACGGCGGAAGATAAACCGCTTATTCCCGCTTTTCTAGGCTTCACAGAGTCGGTCATCGTCCTCGGGAGCGTGATTGCGCTCTTTGCTTTATTTGTGACGATTCAATTCCAATACTTTTTTGGCGGTCACGCCAATATCAACATTGAAGGCTACACTTATTCTGAATACGCCGTGCGCGGATTTAACGAACTGGTCACTACGGCATTTTTGGCGTTGTTTATGCTCTTAGGGTTAACTTCCATTACCAAACGCGAGACCGAAACGCAAAGAAAAATCTACTCTGGGCTGGGAGTCGCTTTAGTCGCCTTGTTGTTGGTGATGTTGGTTTCGGCGTACCAAAGATTGGGTTTGTATGAAGCGGTCTATGGCTTCTCGCGCTTACGCACATATACCCACGTCGTTTTATATTGGATCGGCTTATTGTTGATCGCTACTATTGCTTTAGAAATTTTCCGCAAAGAGAAATATTTCACGGCGGCTTTGCTCTTCGCTTCTTTTGGATTTGCAATCACTCTGCCGATTTTGAATGTGGACGCTTTTATTGTGCGGCAAAATATTGAGCATGGAATTACCTTGTCGCAGATACCATCCTCTGGCATATCGCGCAGTGACGACGCCCTAGACGAACAATATTTTGTGCAATTGTCCGATGACGCTGTGCCGGCGCTAGTCGCCGCTTTCAAAGATAGAAGCGTGGCGGAAGATTTACATCGGCAAGTCGGCGCGTCTTTGGCGTGCATTCAGCATGAACGTAATAAGTCCGAAGAGAAAAATACATGGCAGTCTTTTCACTGGGCGCGCTTCCAAGCGGATCTGGCGCTGGATTCGGTCAGCCGCGCATTGGACGAGTATGAAGTTTCCGGCGAAGATTGGAGCCCGGTGATCATAGACCCAACAGGCGAAGAATTTCAGTGCTTGTCATATTATATGGATTGATGTTTAATAGCCTTGTCGGAAATAAAGGTCTCAAAAGGTTTTTCAATAAATACAGACGTGCGCCTAACGCATAATTATTGGTTTTGAGGAATAAGCGGATGATGAACAACAAACAACTTGCCGAGACATTCACGCTGATTGCGGATTTATTGGAAATCAAAGGCGAAGTTATTTTCAAAACGATTGCCTATCGCAAAGCGGCAGAAAGTTTGATTGGCTTGAGCCGCGACGCCAGTGAGTATTCAAAGGAAGGCAGGTTGTTAGAAATTCCCGGCGTGGGCAAAGCCATTGCCGAAAAAATTGACGAGTTGCTTGCAACCGGCAAATTAGAATTTTTAGAAAAGCTAAAGAAAGAAATTCACCCGGATTTGGCAGGCTGGATGAAAGTGCCGAGTTTGGGACCGAAAAAAATCGCCATGATTTCAAGGGAATTAAAAATCACAGCATTGGCGGATTTGGAAAAAGCCGCGAAGGCAGGCAAGTTAAGCGCCTTGCCCGGCATGGGGAAAAAATCTGAAACCGCGATTTTGGAAGGCTTGGCTTCATTAAGTAGAAGAACCGGCAGAATATCCGTAGGCAAAGCGTTTCCGCTGGCGAATGAAATTGTGAGCGTCTTGAAAAAAGTGAAAGGCGTGGTAGACGCTCAACCCGCTGGAAGTTTAAGAAGAATGCGCTCCACAGTGGGGGATTTGGATATTTTAGTTGCCGCAAAAGATTCAAGCGCCGTGATGGATGCCTTTACAACTTTGCCGCGTATTAGTCGTGTGTTGAGTAAAGGCGAAACAAAATCAAGTATTGAATTTTCAGATGGCGTTCGCGCGCAAGTGTGGGTTCATGCGCCAGAAAAATTTGGCACTGCTTTGCAATATGCAACAGGTTCCAAAGACCATAATGTGCAGTTGCGTCAACTGGCGTTAGATAAAGGTTTATCTTTATCTGAACATTCTTTTCTAAATGTAAAAACCAACAAAGAAATTTTTTGTGCAACCGAAGAGGAAGTGTATAAAACATTAGGCTTGCAATGGATTCCGCCAGAATTGCGTGAGGGACGTGATGAAATTGCATTAGCCAAAGCAAACAAACTTCCGAAGTTAATTGAAGTGAAAGATATTAAATCAAATTTGCACATGCACTCCACTTATAGCGATGGCGCGTTATCCATGCTTGATATGACCAAAGCCGCGATCAAACGTGGTTTGAAATTAATTGTGTTTTCAGACCATTCCGTCAGTTTGGGCGTTGCCAATGGCTTATCTATTGAACGGCACAAACAACAAGCCGCTGAAATTAAGAAACTTCAAAAACAATTTGGCGCTGAGATTACGATTTTACATTCCAGCGAAGTGGAAATCAAAGCCGATGGCTCGTTGGATTATCCTGATGACTTTCTCGCTTCTCTCGACCTTGTAGTTGCCTCTCTCCATTCGAGTTTGCGCCAACCTCGAGAGAAAATCACCGAGCGTTTACTGCAAGCGGTCAATAATCCGCATGTGGATATTATTGGTCATCCAACGGGGCGTGAAATCCCCGATCGTGAAGGCGCGGATTTGGATATGGAAGCGATTCTCAAAGCCGCCGCAAAATCAGGTGTGGCAATGGAAATGAGCGCCAGCCCCTATCGCCTCGATCTCGACGACCATCACGCTCGCCGCGCGAAAGAATTGGGCGTACTCCTCAGCATTAATACCGACGCTCATTCCGAAGAAGATTACGATATGCTTCATTATGGCGTTGCCATTGCCAGGCGTGCAGGCTTGACGAAAGCTGACGTAATTAATACTTGGACTCCAGAGAAATTATTGGATTGGTTGAAGAAGAGAGGCTGATATGAATAACAAACGCACAATCTTTATGATTTCAGGCGGGATGGATACATTGTTAGGCGGCATCGCCTTGATGATTTACTTCGGCTGGATACCTGTGGATATTGGCATTGAAAAACGGGTGATTGGCTTGATCGGCGCGTTCTTGTTCTTTAGCGGGCTAGCTATTTTTACATTTTTCTTTCTTAAAAATAATCAAGAGTAAAAAATATATTTTGGGCAGTTTCAGGGTTCATTCCATTTAGGAGAATGTATGAATATCGAAGTTCGTCGAGGCAATGAACAGGATAAGGAAGTTTGGTTTAACATGCGTAAAGGCATCTGGCCCGACGCGCAAACTGACGACCTTAACTATGATATGGATGGAATCTTGGCGAATGCTGAAAACGTAGTCTTGATCGCTTTTGTAGATAGCCAGCCCGCCGGAATGATCGAAGCTAGTTTACGCAAAGACTATGTGGAGGGCTGTGAGACGAGTCCGGTTGGCTATATTGAAGCGTGGTTCGTTTATCCTGATTTTAGGGGAAGTGGCGTAGCGGGAGTTCTAACTTCTGCCGCTGAAAATTGGGCGCGTGAAAAAGGCTGTACCGAAATGGGCTCTGATACTTGGTTAGAGAATGAAACCAGCATCCGCGCGCATAAAAAGGCGGGATATGTCGAAGCGGAGCGCTTAGTGCATTTCGTCAAGCAGTTGGGGCGCTGAGGCGGGAATTATCCGGTCAAAAACATCCCAAATCAGACAAATTCGGTGGAAATTTCAATTCTGTCGGCTGTTTGTTGGGAAACATCATTATAATAGGCTTACAGTTCTGTAAATAGCAAGGGACATTTTTTATAATGTTCCCATTTCTATTTGGACTATTCTATGAGTATCCGGCTGAAAGTCATTTTGCCCTACTTGATCCTCACTCTGGCGGTTGCGCTGATTGGAGTGTATATCGTCACGTACTTGGTGACGAATAGCCTAAGCGAGCGCTTGACCAATCAACTGCTGGAGGCGGGGCGCGCGGTTTCGGACGCTTTTGCGCGTCAGGAGAGCGCGCATGTGGATCAAGCTCGGACAATTTCCTTTACGCAGGGGCTGGCGCAAGCCCTTCAAACTGGAGATCGGCAAACGGCTCTTGATCTTGTCCAGCCGATCGCTTCCGGTTTGAATATTCAAAATATCATCTTGGTTACGGCAGATGGCAGGGAACTGGTTCATCTGTTGATGAATGACGCGGGGGATTTGCAAGCCGTCAGTCAAGAAACCGGCGCCGAGAAATCTCCAATTGTTACGCCTTATTTGCAAAATAAAAATGTCGAAGCTCCGCCCAGCCGCGCCTTTGGACAAAACTTGATTAATAAAAAATATTTTTATTACACAGCTTTGCCCATCGGTTTGGATTCTAAATTTGTCGGCGTGGTGATTATTGGAACTTCGGTGGACGCGATCCTGCCAAATTTGAAAAATGCGGTTCTGGCGGATATTGTTTTATACGCCGGGAATGGTCAAGTGATTGGCACAACGCTCTCCGCAGATGACGCCAGCGTGAACGTCGTACAAGCCTTGAGCATTTCCCAGCAAAGTTATCAAGAGATTATTTCTTCCAGCAATATTGTTCAGGGAAATAATGATATCGTGCTGGGGAGTAGAAAATATAGCTTGGCGCGGGGCCCGCTTCAAGTTGGGAATGATCGCATCGGCGTTTTCGCCGTAGGGCTTCCGCTTAATTTTGTCTTGCAGTCCGCAAGTAATAATCGCACAAGTTACGCCTTGTTATTCTTTGCGGAGATGGTCGTGGTCGTGGGCGTGGGCGTGATTGTGGCGCGCGTCATTACCCGACCTTTGAACTCTCTGGTGAATACTTCGCAAGCGATTGCCGGCGGAAATTTAGAGCGACGCACGGGCATTCAATCTAACGATGAAATTGGCGAACTGGCGACTACGTTTGATATGATGACGAATAGTTTGCAAGAACGCACGCAGGAACTACAACGTAAAAATGAGCTTTTGGAAAAGATGGATCGCACTAAGGCGAACTTCATTCAAATCTCTGCCCATGAATTACGCACCCCGTTGACCTTGATCGTCGGGTACGCGCAAATGCTTGAACTGCTTTCCGAAGGCAATGACGAAGCTTTGAAACTGGTCAAAGGGATTGTAGAAGGCTCTGACCGCATGAAAGAAACCGTGGATAATATGTTAGACGTTTCGCGGATTGATAGCAACATGCTTTACATTCGCAAGAGCGAAGTGCAAATCGCGCCCGTGATTCAACGCGTGCAAAGAATCTTCTCCGCTGATTTAAAAGAACGCAACATCAACTTGAAATTACAAGATTTGACGCAACTGCCAGTTTTGCAGGGCGATCCAGATATGCTTCAAAAGGCGTTTTATCAAGTCATTATGAATTCAATTAAATACACGCCGGATGGCGGCGCAGTGACCGTGAGCGGACAATATAAAAACGGAAGCGAACCTCCGCATTTGGAGATCGTCGTTCAAGATACGGGTATTGGGATTGACCCTAAAGAACTCCCTAATATTTTCAACAAGTTTTCGCAAACTGGAGATGTGATGTTACACTCTTCAGGCAAGACCAAATTCAAAGGCGGCGGGCTGGGCATGGGCTTAGTGATCGCGCGCGGAATTGTCGAAGCGCATGGCGGCAAGATCTGGGCAGAGAGTAGCGGCCATGATGAAAAGAATTTCCCTGGAAGCGCTTTTTATATTTCTTTGCCCGTTGAAAAAGTAGGTAAACCATGAACGATATGTACGCGCACAATCCCCAAAAGAAAAAACGAGATTGGCAGATCATTATCCTCATCTTTCCAATCGCTATCTTGTTGATGATGGTTTGCGGGCAGATGGGGACGCGCCTCTCGCCGCGCTGGTCGGTCGAGGCGGATATGAACTCTGCGCTCAACCCTGAGAATATCTCCCAAAAAGATTCCGTGATTGTCCCGCCCATCTCAAACGATATCCTCACGCCGATGGATTGGCTGGATAATTTTCTAACCCCGTCCGATAACTCCGGCGTGGTCTTTCCGCCGTTTATCACCTTTGAACCTTCGTTGACTCCAACCGCCACCGCTTCGCCAACCGCCACTGCGACTGCTTCGCCTTCGCCGTCCCCAACCGCTACTGAGTCAGCTACGCCAACTGCTA
>JADLCG010000042.1 GCA_020847355.1 Anaerolineales bacterium
CTTCTTTGACGATGCGTTCACAGACGAAGTCTATGCCCAAGAACCGTATCTGCCAAAAGGACTGCGAAACACGCTCAACGCGCACGATGGCATTTACGGCCATAGCGGAAGCCAATTACTGCTGAACGTCATGCCCAATGCAAGCGGATACGTCGCTTCGTTTGATATTGGAATGCAGATCTAAAGTATTTTTACAGGAGTCTCCCCATGAAAGCCGTTCGCTTTATTGCCCCAAAACAGCCGCTTGAAATGCAAGATATTCCCGTTCCTGAAATCGGCGAGCGGGACATTTTGGTAAAAGTCAAAGCCGCAGGGATTTGTCACTCGGATGCGCATTATCGCGCTGGCGTTTCGCCTGTGAAGCCCGTTCCGCTGACGTTAGGTCACGAAGTAGCAGGCGTAGTTGAAAAAATTGGAAGTCAAGTAACGAATGTAAAAATTGGCGAGCGCGTGTGCTTGCATTACAACCTCACCTGCGGAGATTGTTATCACTGTTCAACAGGCAATGACCAATTCTGCGAAAAAGCGCTGATGCTCGGTCACTACACCAACGGCGGCTATGCGGAATATATCTCCGTGCCTGCGAGAAACGCGATTCACTTACCCGACGAAATCCCCTTTGAACAAGGCGCAACGCTCATGTGCGCTTCGGCAACGGCATTTCACGCGCTGAAGAAAAGCAGATTGAAAGCTGGCGAACGAGTTGCCATCTTTGGCGTTGGCGGATTAGGTCAATCGGCTGTGCAATTAGCAAAAGCCTTTGGCGCAATTGAAGTCTACGCAGTGGATATCAATGAAGATAAATTAAATCTCGCGCAGGAATACGGCGCGATTCCTGTCAACGCGAAAAATGTGGATGCAGTTGCTGAAATCAAAAAGCTGACGAATAACAAAGGCGTGGATGTTGCGATTGAGATGATTGGCTTGAAACAAACGATGAAGCAGGCAATACAATCCGTTGGAGCGCTGGGACGCGTGGTGATTGTCGGCTTATCCAGCCAGCCGATTGAAATTAATACCTATACTGAAATCCTCGGCAACGAAGTGGAATTGATCGGCTCGAACGATCATCATTTGCAAGAGCTTCCCTTGTTGATTGAAATGGCGCGAAGGAAAATTTTGGACACTTCCAAGATTGTTTCAAAAACCGTCGCGTTGGATGCGGAAGAAATCAATGAGGTGTTGGATAATCTCGAAAAGTTTGGCAGTGACGTAAGGGCTGTGATTGTTCCTTAATGTCGTTGCGAGGAGCCGTTCTTTGGCGACGAAGCAATCTCATCATTAAGTTGGGGATTGCTTCGGGCTTCGCCCTCGCAAAGACATAATCAACATTATGGAAAAAACAATTGCAATTATCGGCGGTGGACCTGCCGGCTTGATGGCGGCGGAAGTTTTGAGCGAACACAATCTACAAGTGGACGTGTATGATTCCATGCCATCTTTTGGACGGAAATTTTTGATGGCGGGCAAAAGCGGACTCAACCTGACACACGCCGAGCCATACGAAAAATTTATCACACGCTATGGGGACAGACAAAAAGAAATTGAAGTCCATCTCAAAAACTTCAACGCAGATGATGTGCGCGCATGGGCGCAAGAACTCGGCGTTGAAACATTTGTCGGCACATCCAACCGCGTCTTTCCAAAAGAGATGAAAGCCAGCCCGTTATTGCGCGCCTGGCTGAAGAGATTGCAAGATCGCGGAGTTAATTTTCATCCGCGTCATCATTGGCAAGGTTGGGAAAATAATTTTCTTGTTTTCGATTCTCCAAATGGCGAAATCAAAATCAAGCCCACTGCAACTGTCCTCGCATTGGGCGGCGCAAGTTGGCGCAGACTCGGTTCGAGCGGCGAATGGTCGTCGTGGCTGAATCAGGCTGGGGTTAAGGTGGAGACGTTTCGTCCCGCCAATTGCGGCTTCAGCGTCAATTGGTCAAATCATTTCGCGCAAAAATTTCACGGTCAACCAATCAAATCGGTAGTTTTATCTTTTGATGATTTTCAACAACAAGGCGAATTTATTGTGACGAAGACGGGCGTTGAAGGGAGTCTCATTTATGCGGCTTCGGCGAAGCTGAGAGATGCGCTCGACTCAACGGGCATTGCCGCGCTTCATTTGGACCTCGCGCCTGATTCATCACGAGAGAAATTGATCCACGCCTTATCAAAGCCGCGCGGCTCGCGCACGCTGACGAGTCACATCGAAAAAACAATTGGACTCAAAGGCGTGAAGATCGGCTTGTTATATGAATTTGTTTCAAAAGATGATTTTACTGATATGGAAAAATTAGCTGGCGCGATTAAAGATTTGCAAATTCCATTGACCGCCACTGCCCCATTAGATAAAGCCATCAGCACGGCGGGCGGAATCAGTTTTGACGAATTGGATTCCAATTTGATGTTGAAAAAAATCCCCGGCGTTTTTTGCGCGGGCGAAATGCTGGATTGGGAAGCGCCGACGGGCGGATATTTACTAACCGCTTGCTTTGCAACTGGCAGAAGCGCGGGCAAAGGCGCGTTGAATTGGTTGAGTTTATAATCTTCATATGAATCTACCTTTGAAAATTATTTCCCTGCTCGAACTGAAACGCAACACGGGCGAACGCGGCTCGCGGATGTGGATTGCCTATCAAGGCGTTGTTTACGATGTAACCGATTGCCCCAAATGGCGGACGGGAATGCACGAATTTTTGCATTTTCCCGGGCAAGATTTAACCAACGAATTGTCCGACGCGCCGCATCACGAAGAAGTCTTCAAACATGATTGCGTGAAGATCATTGGTCGGCTGGAAGCGTGATTAGGTATCAGGTTGAAGGTTACAGGTTACAGGATGATATGACAAGCTATTTGCAAACTGGGGAAAATGCCCTTTATCAAGGGATTTATAAAAATCAAGTTTGGTACGGTCAATCTACGCTTGTGGTGAAAGATTCGGCCGTAGAGACTGCGCTCACGGTGTACCCGGGCATGGAATGCGTCGCGCCGCGCGGCTATGTGAACGGCAGACAAACTTGGGATCGCTGGCGGGATTATCAAACCAACCGCCGCGATATGCAAACTTATCTTTGGCATACGAATCGTTTTTTGATTTTGCTATTTCCTGAAAAATATTATTCCATCAATCTGATTTGGAATCAGGCAGAGAATCAATTTCTTTGCTACTACGTCAACTTTCAATTGCCGTATAAAAGAAATAACGCAAAATTCCAAACTTTAGATTTGGAAATTGATCTCGTCATTGAGCCAGATTTCAATTGGCATTGGAAAGACGAAGAAGATTATCAAGCAGGCGTGGACTTGAACATCATCACAAAGGCTTGGGTGCAGGAAATTGAACTTGCTAAGCGGGAAATTTTCGATACGCTAGAGCGGCGCGCTTATCCCTTTGATGGCGCTTGGTTGAATTGGAATCCAGACCCGAATTGGGGGCTTCCTACATTGCCTTCAAATTGGGATGAAGTATAAGTAGAAGATGCGTAAATCCCCTACCGCTGAAACATTATTACAGCTTACTTTACAACGCGCGCAAGAATTACGCGCCAAGCGGATTCTCTCCGTCCAA
>JADLCG010000043.1 GCA_020847355.1 Anaerolineales bacterium
CAAGCATACCGCCAGCGTCTGGCACGCCATTCGCATCCGCATCGCGCCAGAGTTCCACACGCGCGCCAGCTACGGGCGTTTCGCCGCCGTCCATAATGCCGTTATTGTAAGTTCCGCCGCCCGCGCCGTTATCGAGGAAGACGCGATTGCCAAGACTCATCGGGATGAAGAAGCCAAAGTCAATCGTCAAATCGCTATTGTTATCAGCCTCGCCAAAACGTCCGCGAGAGTTCGTTCCGTCACCGGCGGTTGGATTAAAGCCGGGAAGCATACTTGTGTCGCCGCTACCGGTTTCGCCGGTAGGCGCGGTGGAAAGAGCGATTCTGGTAGAAATCACGCCATACGGCGAAAGCGTCGGGTTGCCGATCTGCAAACGGTCAATGCCGTTATCACGGCTGTCCAGATTGTTAGAAGCGTTATCTACATGACCCGTACTACTGGTATAGCCAACTAAAGAGCCAGCCCCGGTGAAGTTAGTGTAATCCACCCCAACAATATAGTTTGCAGGCGGTAAATGATCAAACAAATAGTAGCCGTTGGGGTCAGTCAGGTCGTAACCGATGGCGTCGTCGGTGTAATCTCCAGCTACGCCTAAATCGTCGGGGATGCCGTTCCCATTACCATCCCAATAGAGGCTCACGCGCACGCCAGCCGGAACCGGACTCTCGCCGCCGTCAAGGATGCCGTTATTATTCGTGTCAATCCATAAGCGGTTGCCTAAACTGCGCGATCGGCGGGCGAAGCCGAAATCTATCGTCAAGTTGCTATCGCCATCCGCTTGACCTAACGTACCGACGTTGTTGGGTCCATACGTCCCGCTATTGTTGATATCGGTTTCATTCGCAGGAGTCAACGGCTCGGTGTTGTAAGCCATCGTAATTTGCGAGCTGGTCACGCCGGTGGTTGCAGGGTTAGCGGCATCTATGCCGTTATCGTCCATATCTTCCATATCATCCGCCGGCGGCGTAGGTTGCGTCGCGTCTGTGCTACTGAAGTAGTTTCTCAGAGGCTGTCCAAGGGCAAAGTTAGAGGCGGGAATATGCACGTAATAATCATTCCCCGGCTGTAAGCGCTCAAATAAATAGTAACCGGAGGCGTCGGTTGTATCAAAGCCGAGGAAGGTATCCGGCGTGCCGCCAGTCACTTGCAGACCGGGCGTGCCGTTGGTATCGCGCCATAATTCAACGCGGACGTTGTTAACGCCGAATTCTCCGGTATTTTGAATGCCGTTATTGAAGTCCGTGCGGAGGGAAGCCGCGCCAGAGCCTTCGTCATACCAAACGCGATTGCCTAAACTCATCGGCGGGATGAAGCCAAAATCAACGGTCATGTTGCTGGTCGCGTCCGTTTCGCCAAAGCGCCCAATCGAGCCGGGTCCATCGCCCGCAGTCGGGTCAAAGCCCGGGGCGGAACTTGTATCGCCGCTCAGGTGCGTTTCGCCAGTCGGCTCGGAGACGTTCCGCGTCAAGGTAATTACGCCGCTGAAAACGCTATCCGTTTCAGGGAAGTCTGTATCTATGCCGTTATCGTCGCTGTCCATGTTGGGCACATTCGGGTTGCCCGGCACGCCGATGTTTTCCGTGCCGGTTACCTGACTGCTGTACCAACCTGCTAAGGGTCCGCCAGCGTCAAAATTGCTTTGATCAATTTCAACGAAATAAGGACCAGGATCAAGATTATCAAAAAGGTAGAAGCCATTCGCGTCAGTCGTATCCCAGCGAATCATTTCAGCAGGGTCGGGGACGCCGTTGTTATTACCATCTCGATACAGGCGCACGAGCGCGCCAGCTACCGGCGGCTCGGTGGCTTGACGGATGCCATCATTGCGTTCTGTAAAATTGTAAACGCCCGGAGTGGCAGTTTCTCCAGTATCGCGCCAAACGTGATTGCCAATGCTAAACGGAACGTCTGAACCGCCGAAGAAGCCGAAGTCAATGGTCAGGTCGCTGTTATTGTCGCGCTCATCATTCACGCCGCGCCGCTGACCGGGCAAGCCATCGCGATCATTTGAGGAAAGGTCTGCTTCAGCAGTCGGCTCCGTGCCGGGTTGTAAAGTGAACGACCAACTGAACACTTCTCCGCCGAGTACTGCCGGGTCTATGCCGTCATCCGCTCGATCTACCGTATTCGAGGTGGGCGCAGTGTATGTAGCTGTTGCGGGCGTGCCAGTACTGCTTCGCAGGCTTTCTAAGGGGGCGCCAACTCCAAAGTTGCTGGAAGGGACGCCGATGATATAACGATTATTGCCGGGCACGGCAGAATCGTACGGGATATTGCTGAAGAGATAGTAACCTTCGGTATCGGTTGTAGTGGTCGAAATCGCCGGTCCGTCCGGGACGCCGTTATTGTCCGCATCTCGATACAAATTGACCGTCACATTGGCAATGCCCGGGTTGGTATCATCCGGCGGGTTGATCGTGCCGCTGTTATCCGCATCGCGCCAAATTCGGTTGCCCACGCTCATCCGCTCAGGGACGGTGATACCTACTTTACGCGGTTCTGAAGCTAATAAATCCTGAATTTCCAAAGCTGGAGTGGGGTCGCGGTCATAAGAGCCGACATGTGAAAATGAATTCCAAGCGATTTCATGGGAAAGCGCATCGTCTGAATCAAAGCCAGCCGGAGGCGCGTCCGCCGCGATGTGCATCGGCACGCCAAAACGAACTTCAGCCGTGGAAGCGATAGACGAACCCGCATTCAAACGAATTCGATACGAGCGCGCTGAAGCCGACCAAGTTCCGCTCCAGGTGTTGCTACAACCAGCCGGAATCGCGCCACTGGGCAGGTTGAACACTTCCGGGCGGCAAGGGTTGACGGAATCGTTATATTCAATCGTGAAGTCAGCCGCAGTCAGCGGGGCAGGTCCGCTAAGAAATTGCACCGGTCCATCTAGAATGGGGCGGAATTGCGACAAGCGCGAAGAAGAGTAGAGCGTGCCGCCGGAGCCAACATCGCCAACGAAGGGCAAAATATCATAAAGCACATATTCCAACATCGGCACGTTGCCGTCATTGAAGATCCGCACGTTGTATTCAAAATCGTCTAATTCTGGGTTGATGGCCGGCGGCGGCGGCGAAAACTGACCGGCGCTCAATGCGCCTTCAGTGAAGGCTTGTGAAATACACGGATAGCGCGTAAATGGATTTGTACTGCCGGGCAAACCAGCCGTCCCGCCATTTGGACAGGAAGCGTCCGGCAGGAAGGTGGTCATATCCACTACCTGAGCATTCTCTGCATCAGTACTGCGAATCCATTTCTCGCCGCGTAATGCCGCAGAGCGTTCAACAATATACGTGTCCGGATTACGGCAAACCACTTCGGTTGTGTTGCCATCCCCGTCTATATCCGTTGTATCTTGAATTTGCGTGCCAATTTCACAGATCACGTCGCCCGAATCGGTGACGGCGTGTAAATCGTTCGTGTATGTGCCGGGAGCCTGCCCACGCGGAACGTAACCATAAAATTCAACGGTCAAAGAATGACTGCCCAAAATTAATGGATTAATCGTAATCGCCGGGCTGGGGTTGTTCCACGCCCAAGTTAATAGGTTGCCAGCTTGCGTAAAGGTTGGCTGTTGCCCCAACGGTAAAGCCACGCCATCCAAGCGCGCAGTTCCATTCCGCACAAAGACAAAACCGCCTGCGGGGAGCGTATCTTGAATCGTCGGGTTGATCAGCGCGGCAGACGAGCGCTCGGTGAGTTCAACTGTAATTTCATAGCGGACAGTATCGCCGGGCAATATCGTTCCATCTGCAGTGAAAGTATTGATGTTTGGATCGTCTAAATCATCCCAAGAACTGCCCGGGGTTTCGCCTTTAGAGACGCGCAAACTTACAAAGTTACCTTCAACGGTCATCGTCTCGTTGTTGCAAGCGTCAGTCACCGGGTTGCCGGAGCTATCGCGGCGCGTAACTTGTAAACAGTTAGTATAGGTGGAGCCGGCTACCGCAATTGGCATGGGCGCGCCGGAGGGTGGGTCCGCCACTGTGGCTACAGTGCGCGGCGTAACGCGAATTTGTGGGTCGGTAGTAAATGCCCAAGTGTAAGGCAAACCAGCCTGCGTGTACGTATAAGGAGCGGTCCCGTCCGGATCATATTCAAAGCGCCAACGCACATTGGTGATATTTGTAGCCGGAGCGGCAAGCGCGCCGCCAGTGTTATAACTAATGGGCTGACCGGGAAATGCAATATAAGAACTTCCGTTATTCGTGGAGTATTCAACATAAGCCCGCACATGCTGAAAAGCCGCGCTCCACTCGCCCACAGCGACGCTCGTCACCTGCAATTCCGGCGGGATGTTATCCACTAGGATTAATTCATTTGAGGGATAGTTCGTATTATTCGTATCCAGATGAAGGATGAAGCGCCCTGTGCCGCCAATGCCGACCGGGTCTCCGGTATCATCTTTGCTATAGTTCGGCACTTCAACAATCGGATCAATCGGATGGGTAATCGGAGTCGTATCAATGCCCACAGGTCCAATTATGCCGCCAGTCGAATCTGTATATTCGCCATTCGCGCTAGCTGTGTTGGTCACATTGCCGCCAACTGTGAAAGGCGGAGCATTATAGCGAATAGTGACATAACGCGTTAAACAATTTGGCGGATAAATCGGTCCCGCAAAAGAGGGCCAGGTGACCGTACTCAAGCCGTCGTAAATTCCGCCATCGCTTGCAGAAACGAATGTCGCGCCCACCGGTAAATTATCAACGATCACAACATCTCTTAATGGAACATTGCCCTGACCGGGCGGAGGCGGGGTAGGACAAAGCCGCAGTTGATAAGTAACGTCCGTGTTCACAGTTGGATTGATCAGCGGGCTGGATAAGGTCTTCTGCATTTCCCAACTCGGCGTGACTGTGCCAATGCTGATCGGCGGCGCGCTGGAGGGAGTCGCCGGTTGCCAACTGGTTGGTCCGGGCGGGTCAATTCTGCCGTTCGCCGTGTTATTAATGATAGCCGGGAGCGTACGCAAATCGTAATCCACGCGCACCGCAATCACCGCATCATATTGAGAACCATCCAATAAATTATTATCGTCTTTGGTGATTGTGACCGTGCGCGTAACGCCGTTATAGTTGATTGAAAAGCCAGCCGGAACAGACGAATTTGGCGGCGGCAAATAAATCAATCCGGCTTGCAATACGTCCGTAATTTCCATCTGACCGCAGGCAATCGTCAAGCTACTGCATTCAAAACGAATGCGATAGCGAATCACATCGCCCACTTGCGCGGTCGTAATATTATCATCAGTGGATTTTGTAATAATCAATTGCGGATCGCCGGGAGCCGCTAAAGGCGCCGCTTCCGCCTGCGAAAAAGACTGAAAAAAGAAAACTTGCGTCAGGCTGAAAATTACAAAAATCAACACACAGCGCGAAAAAAACTTTAATTTACGACTCATCTTGCTCTCCAAAAAGAATGAAACATCCACAAAAAACAATGATTTTGTAATATTCTATAGGCAGATGGTACTACGGTCAACCTGTAAAAATGACAAATCTGATAGGCTCTGTCCAAAATTGCGCGCTTATGCAATTCTTACGAACCCTCCCAGCCCAGTGATAAAATAAGTTATGTCTATTGTGCCATCCATGCTCCCGGATTTTCGAGTCCGCCAAAGAGATTATCTCCTCGAAATCTCGCGCTTGCTCACCCAAGAATTGGATTTGGAAAAGCTACTCGCGCGCATTTTACGTTTTTCGATTGAGATGTTAGCCGGGCAGGCGGGGATCATTGCGCTCAAACAACCCGACGGCTGGCGCGTCGTCACGGCGCATGGCATCGCCCCGGCATTTCTCTCCTACCTAACCCCGCTCTTAGCGGAGGAAAAAGTCCGCGAGTTGGACGTGACCGAACTCAACCGCATGTTAAAGGAATTGACCTACACCGCCAGCATGGGTTTACTAAACGGCACAGGTTTGCCCCTCGCCACACGCGGACAAGTGATCGGCGTGATCTTCATCTTCCGCAACTATGCCGATCTTTTCACCCCCAACGACCGCATCCTCTTGCAATCCTTTGCCGACCAAGCCGCAATTGCCGTGCTCAACGCGCAACTATACGGGCAAGTGACTTTTGAAAAGCAAAAACTCGACGCGCTTCTCGAATCTGCCGCAGATGGCATCTTGATTCTGGATGCGGAATTAAATATTGAAAGATGTAATGGGGCGTTTGAAAAGCTCTCCAACCAAACCCGCGCCGAGATCCTCACTAAAAATCACAAAGCCGTTATCAAATGGAAGAAAAAGCCGCAAGGCAATACGCTGGAAGAATCTATCGCTAATCACTGGCCCCTCACGCCAGATGAAGCGCTATACATCGAAGGCGATTTGGAACGCCCATCTCACCAGCCTTTGCCGGTAGGGATAACCTACGCCCCATTAGTTAATGAAGAAGGCAAACTTCGCAACGTGCTGGTCAGCGTGCGCGATATTACGCACTTTCGCACAGCGGACGAATTGAAAGCGACTTTCGTCTCTATCGTCAGCCACGAATTACGCACGCCAGTCGCGTTGATCAAAGGCTATGCTTCTACATTGCGGCGCGATGACGCAAAATGGGACAAACGCACGATCAGCGATTCGCTGGCGGTAATCGAAGAAGAAGCGGATCGCCTTTCCAAAATGGTTGACGATTTACTCGACGCCTCGCGCCTGCAAGCTGGAGGCTTGAGCTTGAACCAAGCCGATGTCGCCTTACCCAGCCTGGCGTTAAGAGTGAGCGAGCGGTTTTCGTCTCAGGCGCCAAAACACAAAATCAACGTCAACTTTCCTAAAGATTTTCCGATCATCCTAGGAGATGAAACGCGCTTGGAGCAGGTTTTATCTAACCTTGTCTCAAATTCATTGAAGTACGCGCCGCAAGGCGAAATTAAAATTAGCGGCGAAGCGCTCCCCGATCAAGTGGTCGTATGCGTCAGCGATGAAGGCCCGGGCATCGCCGCCAAAGACCTGCCGCACGTCTTTGATCGCTTCTATCGTTCGACAAACGCAGTGAAGCACACCAAAGGCGCAGGGCTGGGGCTGTACCTCACGCGTGAAATTATAGAGGCGCACGGCGGGCATATCTGGGCAGACCCTAACCCCGAGGCGGGCGCAAGAATTTGTTTTTCACTTCCGAGATAAATAACCCAAACCCATCTTCCATATTGAAAGGATTAAAGCATGTCTCCATCCATCCCCCTACGCAAGCAGGTCGCCAAAAAATATACTTGGAATGCGGAAAGCGTTTTCAAATCTTCAAAAGAATGGGAGGCGGCGCTTCAAGCTGTATTAAAAGATATTCCGAAAGTGAAAAGCCACGCCGGAAAATTGAGCGAAAGCGCCGAGGCTTTATTAGCCGGTCTGCGCGCCGTTGAAGATATTTTTAGCCGCGCGCAAACAATTTTCATGTACGCGCAATTTTTATACGCGGTAGATACCGCCGATCAGAAAGCGGCGGAATTGGTAGGCAAAGCGCAAAATATGTTCGGTCAGGTTGCAGGCGCCGCTTCTTTTGTCAACCCGGAATTATTGCAAATTGGAACAAGCGTCCTCAACCAGTGGATGAAAGAAAACTCTGCTTTAGCCGTTTACAAGCAATACTTTGACGATCTCTTCCGTCAGCAGGCGCACGTTCGTTCCGGCGAGGTAGAAGAACTCTTGGGAATGTTGGGCGAGCCATTTGGCGGACCTTCTTCTTCGAGCAGTATGCTGGTCAACGCCGATTTCAAATTTGCCCCAGCCAAAAATAGCAAAGGTAAAAAAGTCGAGGTGACGCAAGGCAACTATCACACCGCCTTGATGGAAGACCCAGACCGCACTGTGCGAAAAACCGCCTTTGAAAGCTATCACGATAAGCACCTTGAATTCAAAAACACCTTGGCGACCAATTTATCCAGTTCGATTTCAGCCAACGTCTTCAACATGCGGGCGAGAAAGTTTGAAACCACTCTGTCTGCTTCGCTCTTCAACAACAACATCCCCGAAGAAGTTTTTCATAATTTGATCAATACCTTCAAAAAGAAATTGCCAGTTTGGCATCGTTATTTTGAATTACGGCGCAAAGCGCTTAAATTGAAAGAGATTCAATATTACGACATGTGGGCGCCGATTGCCAAAAAGAAAACTAAAATTCCATTTGAAAAAGCCGTAGAGTTGATCTGTGAAAGTCTCGCGCCGCTGGGTAAAGAGTATGTGGAAACTGTGCGGCAAGGTTGTTTGAAAGATCGCTGGGTGGATTCAACCGTCAATCAAGGCAAGATGAACGGCGCATTCTCCTATGGCGCGCCCGGCACGCATCCTTTTATTATGATGTCTTATA
>JADLCG010000044.1 GCA_020847355.1 Anaerolineales bacterium
AATAGGCGAGATAATCGCCAAAGAGCAGTAAAGACCAAAATTGAGCGATGCGCGTTTCGCCGCGCGCTTCAAGTTGGTCGGTGTTTAAGCCTTCCAGCATCAGCGCCTGACGCATTAAATCAGAACGTAGACGATTACGCGGATGATCGGACTTGGCGCACAGGAAAAGATTCAGCGTTTGCGCATTCAACAATGCGTTGGGATTGACCGTAGCGATCAGCGCGTTATGCGTGGCTTCGGGGATGATTTCAAAATTCGCGCCCGCTTTGGCAAGCTGATTGATCTGCGTCTTCCATCTGCGCGCCACGGGCGCGAGTTGCTCGGTGGCGGTCAGCGTTACCCAACGTCCCACCAATTGACCCGCATAGCGCTTGGCGGGGTTGCTGGCTGAAGGCACGGCGGCGACGATCTGCGCTTGGGCGCGCTTCATCACGTCAAGCGCTTCAGCCACGTCTTCAGCCGGGTTTGGTATCCAACCGAGGCGGGCGAACAAAGCCAAGGTGAGCGCGAACGGATAAGCTACGCCCATCGTATCTGTGCCGGCATAACTAAATTTCCACAATGAGATCTTTTGCTCAACCGCGCGCTTGGAAATTTCGCCGCCAGTGGATATGACCAAGAGGCTACATCCGTTTTTATGCGCTTGGTCAAAAACATTCAATACTTCTTCTGAATTGCCGGAATGTGAAATACAAATCACGAGCGTTTGTTTTCCATCGGCGTAGGCGGGTAATTCATAGCCGCGAAGCAATGTAACCGGCAAGCGAATGTTTGAGGAAGCCGAAGCCAGCGTCAGTTCCGCCCCGATCGCCGAATCGCCCATTGCGGAAATCACAATATTTTGAATCCCTTTGAAATCTGGCAATGGCAAAGTTTGGGCAAAATCCCAAGCCTGCGCTAATTGATTCGGCAAGTCGTCAATTTGCGCCAAGAAGTTTTGCGCGTCTATTTTTTGGAAGAGTTCAAGATCGTCTAAATTCATCAACTCGCGTCCTTGATAAATTTGGTCATATCTTTTTTCAAAGTTTTCAACGAAGGCATGTGGATATACATCATATGACCGGCTTCGTAATAGCTCATGCGGATATTTTTGCGTAAGCTCTCGTCGAGACCTAAATGCTCGAAGGTGTATTCGGTGGCGAAGTAGGGCGTGCCTAAATCATAATATCCGTTGGCGACAAAAACTTTGAGATATTTATTGAAGGTCATCGAGCCGCGCAAAGTTTCCGCGACATTGACGTATTGATTTTGAAAATAACCGTAAGACCAATTCATCCAAACTTTGCCGCTCAAAATTTCATAGACGCTGTCAGTTTCAAATTTCAACTCGGCGCGAATGTAATCGTTGAAAGCGGCGGTATAAGGTCCGTTGATTTGAGCGAAGAGCGGGTCATATTCGGGACGCGCCGTTACGCCGCTTCGATCCGTGCCCGTATAGCGGCTGTCCAACCGCCCGACGGTTTTTCCACGCTCGCGCAATAGCTCTTTGAAATAATGTTGGTCGAGGATTCTTAAGTCGGTGCGTTCGATGAACGTTTCTGAAATGCCGGTGTATTTGGAAAGTTTTTTGACCACGCTGGCGCGTTCGGTTGGCGTGAGCGCGGCGCCTTTGAGCAAAGCTGTGGCATATTCCCCCAGCGCAAACTCTTCGGCTTCTTTGAGCGCCGCTTGCAAAGTGGCTTTGAATTTCAACTGACCGTGATACCAAGCGGTGGCTGTGTAGGCGGGTAAAAATAAAACATACGGCAAATCATTATTGAGGTTGAAATCAATGGTGGTGAAATCTAACACGGCGGAGATGAGCAAAAGCCCGTTGAGGAACATGCCGTGCCGTTCTTGCAAATATCCCGAAAGACCGGCGGCGCGCGTCGTGCCATAGGATTCGCCGGCGAGGAATTTGGGCGAAAGCCAGCGGTTGTAGCGCGTGGTATATAAGCGGATAAAATCGCCGACCGATTCGATATCTTTGGTAAAGCTGTGCCACTCTTTAGATTTTTCGCCTTCCACCGGGCGGCTGAAGCCGGTGCTCATTGGGTCAATAAAGACCAAATCGGTTTCATCGAGAATAGAATATTGATTATCGGTTAATTGAAAAGGCGGCTTGGGCATTTCGCCTTCGTCCGTAAGCACGACGCGGCGCGGTCCCAGCACGCCCAAATGCAACCACACGGAAGAAGAGCCTGGTCCGCCGTTGAAGGAGAAAGTAATTGGGCGTTTGGCTTTATTGGTTACGCCGTCTTTGGTATATGCCACGAAGAAAATTTGCGCGCGCGGCTTGTCAACTTCTGCGTCTTTATCTTTATCCAACACTTCTTCTTTGAGGATCATTGTGCCGGTAGTGACGGTGTATTTAAGCGTCTGCCCGCCGATCTTGATCGAATGTTTGGTTGTGACGAGGTTATCCTTTGGGGTTGGCTTTTCCTCTTTCTTCTCTTCGGGCTTGGTTTCTTTTTTTTCGGGCATGGGAGGCTCCTTTATTTATTTTGATTGATCAACGAATAGATTTCTTTTTTATTCCAGCCGCTGGGTTCTGCCAATGCGGCGGAAATTTCCTTTGCAGATTTAGCTTGCTTCAATTCGCGTTTGATCGCTTTCAATAATTCCGCTTCCGTCCAGATGTTTTTTTCCGCTTCCGGCTTTCCGGCAACGACCAAAGTAAATTCGCCGCGCGGTTCTTTGGATTTGAAATATGTCAGCGCTTCGTCAATCTCTCCACGCCAATATTCTTCGTAGAGTTTGGTCATCTCGCGGGCTACGCAAATTTGACGATTGCCCAGAATTGAATGCAAATCTTCAAGCGCGGCGACAACGCGATGCGGGGATTCGAGGAAGAGCAATGTATAAGCTAAGGCTTCAACTTGGCTGAGGAATTTTTTTCGTTCGTTAGATTTGTGCGGCAGATAGCCGAGATATAAGAATGAATCAGTGGGCAAGCCGGAGACGGTCAGAGCGGAGATCGGCGCCGAAGGTCCAGGCACAGGTCGAACGTCGAAGTTGGCGGCGAGGGCGGCTTGAACCAATTCATAGCCCGGGTCATTAATCGCCGGCGTGCCTGCATCCGAGACTAAGGCAACGTCTCCGCCGGCAAGCGCGTTGAGAATTAAATCTAATTTTTGAATTTTGTTGTGTTCAAAATAACTGGTGAGCGGGGTTTGAATTTCAAAATGGTTGAGCAGGGCGCCGGTGTGACGGGTATCTTCGGCGGCGATCAATTTTGCCTCGCGCAAAATGCGCAACGCGCGCGCCGAAAGATCTTCAAGGTTGCCAATTGGAGTGGCAACTAAATATAAAGTTCCCATAAGTTGATTTTATCATCTTGATAAAAAAATCGCCCGCAGGTTTGCGGGCGAGCGAAAGCTTGAGCGTGATTGTTTAGGGGCATCCGCCAATGCCAACTTTGAAGACGGTGCATCCGGCTGAGGCTGGGACGACCGCCGCGCAACATTGGTTGGCGGAATCAAAAGTTGAATCCGCTGAGCATTTTGAAAGTTCTGCATTGGTGAGCTTGGGCGGGTTGCAAACTTTTAGATCGTAAGCGGTGAGTTCCTTACCCGTGCAAGTCATAATCGTTGAGCCGTCTTGCGTCGCTTCTTCTTCGCATTTGAGCGCCGAATCTGAAGCTTGATAAGTAGAACCGGCGGTAAAGCTAATTGTGGTGTAAGGGATTTTGCTAATGCAGGCGCGATTCGTTTCTTTGACTACCGGAACGGGAATTTGATTAACTGAACAAGCCGGCGCAAATGGAATCGGCGAAGCGACTTCAAGCGTGGCAGTGGGCGGTTCGGCGGTATTTGTGCTCGTTAAGGGAACAGTCGTCAAAGTGGGCGGTTCAAGCGTGGGCGTGGGCGTGGGAAGCGGAGCCGGGAAAAGTTGATTTCGCAAAAGCAAAAAGCCCACTAGCGCCACTAATGCGATTACGCCCGCCACTACAAAACCGGTTGAACGATTTTTGCTTCCGCTGGTAGCTAGGGTGGCATTTTCCGATTTGAAAACGCCAGAACGAATTGCGGTGGCAGCTTCGGCGGATAGCTCGCCTTCGTGACCAAAAGCGACTTTATTCAAGGCTTTGGCTAAGGCGATGGTGGTGGGGTATCTATCGTTGCGATCTTTCGCCATCGCAGTTTTGATTACCTGATCCGCCTCAAGCGGCAAGTCGGGGAGCATTTTTAGAATTTCCGGCACTGGCTCGGTGATGTGTTTGACCACTACGCCCATTGGCGTATCTGCGCTATAAGGTTGTTTGCCGCTCAACATTTGATACAGAATCACGCCCAGCCCATACACGTCGCTCCGCGTGTCCACATCTTCGCCTTTGGCTTGTTCGGGACTCATATAGGCGGGCGTGCCGATGATTCCGCTACCCGTCAGGCTGGAGGTTGATTCGGTTACTTTGGCAACGCCAAAATCTGAGATGAACGGCGCGCCGGTATCGTCAAACAAAATATTATCGGGCTTCAAATCACGATGCACAATTTTCTTTTTATGGGCATACGCCAAACCCTGCGCGATTTTTTCAATAATCTTGGCGGCGTCTTGCAAGGAAAATTTTCCTTTTTCGATCTCGCCCGCCAGCGAACCGCCATTCATGTAACGCATCACAAAATATGGCTGGCTGTCTTCTGTTCCCACGTCATACACCGGCACAATGGCTGGATGCTCCAAAGTAGCGACAACTTTCAACTCACGATCAAAGCGTGTGCGAAATTGCGGGTCATGCAACATTTCACGCGGCAGAACTTTGAGCGCTACTTCTCGGTCAAAGAGCGGGTCATGCGCGCGATACACCGTTGCCATACCGCCGCGCCCAAGCTCAGATATAATTTCATATCGTCCAAAGTGGGAAGGGATTGCCATAAGCACAAGTATAAACCACCTTTTTGTTGAAATGCAAGAAATCTGACGCGAATTATCGG
>JADLCG010000045.1 GCA_020847355.1 Anaerolineales bacterium
TACTTTTGGGTCTTGAAACTGGTTTTGAATCGTGATATAGTATGCGCGTTTTCTGGACGAGCCAGAAATTTTTTATTTCATTGCACCCCTGTAAAGAGGTGCAAAATTCTATCTAGCAGGGTATCACATATGCCTACCAATTTCCTGACCAAAGAGGGCTTTCAAAAGCTTCAAGAGGAACTGGACTATTTGCGAACCGCCAAACGGCAAGAAGTTGCCGAACGCCTGCACGAAGCGATGGAAGGCGGCGAGCTGATTGAAAACGCGGAATACGAAGCCGCCAAAAATGAGCAGGCTTTTGTTGAGGGGCGTATTCAAGAGCTAGACCTGCTCCTCGCCACTGCCCAAATCATTGAAGAAAATAATAAACCTAAAAAGCACGACGCCATCCAAGTCGGCTCAAAAGTGACGATCAAAGAAGGCAATTTTGAAGCTGAGACTTTCATCATCGTGGGGGCGGCGGAAGCCAACCCGCGTGAAGGCAAAATCTCAAATGAATCGCCTATCGGCAAAGCCATCTTGAATCACAAACTGGGCGACGTGGTCAAAGTGGAAACCCCCGGCGGCACGTATAACGTCAAGATTATTAAAGTCGGCTAAAACAGGACGCGCCTTCAAAGCCTCGCGTGCCTGAATTTTGGCTTGCGGGGCTTTTTTTATTTATAATTGAGCCATCTCATTCAACAGGAAACTGGCATGACAGAATACAACTCGCTTGAAAAAATCCGGTTACAAAAATTAGAGGAACTGCGCGCCGAAGGCGTAGAGCCTTATCCTACGCGCGCCAAGCGTACCCACACCAGCAAACAAGCCATTGCGGAATTTGAACTTGCGGAAAAAGACGCAACTCCTGAAGTCCAAGCGACGTTAGCCGGCAGGATTCGTTCCATGCGTACCGGCGGAAAAGTATCGTTTGCCCACATCGAAGACGGCGCTGGAAAAATTCAGTTGTTCTTACGGATCAACGAACTCAATGAAAAATTGAGTTTCTTCAATAAATTATTTGATCTCGGCGATTTTATCGAAGCGAGCGGAGTTATGTTCCGCACGAAAAGCGGAGAGGCGACGCTCCATGTTTACGACTTCAAACTGCTCGCTAAATCGGTGACGCCGCTCCCCGCTGACAAAGATGTGACTTTAGATGACGGCACGGTGGTTCGTCATGCCAGTTTAGATAACCCAGAACTACGCGCCCGCCAGCGCTATGCAGACCTCGCCGTCAACCCGGAAGTCCGCGAGACTTTTCGTAAGCGCGCCAAGTTGGTGCAAGCCTTGCGCGCATTTTTGGATAATCACGATTTCCTCGAAGTTGAAACGCCGATCCTTCAGCCTTTGTATGGCGGCGCGGCGGCGCGACCTTTCACCACGCATCACAACGAACTCGATCAAGATATGTATCTCCGCATTTCATTTGAGTTATATCTCAAGCGTTTGCTCGTCGGCAATTTAGAGCGCGTTTACGAAATCGGCAGAGACTTTCGCAACGAAGGCGTTTCCTTCAAACACAACCCGGAATTTACGCAACTGGAATTTTATTGGGCGTACGCGGATTACTTGCAAGTGATGGAACTCACCGAGCAAATGGTCGCCTATGCCGCCGAGCAGGTGACTGGCTCCACCCAAGTGACTTTTGGCGAACATCAAATTGAATTCAAGCCGCCGTGGCGCAGGCTTGAAATGCGGCAAGGTATTTTAGAAGCCAGCGGCATTGATATCGCCGAGCAAACCACCGCCGAAGCCTTGTTCAAAGCGATCAAAGCGAAACACCCTAATAAAACGCCAGACCCAGCCGCCACACGCGGAAAGATGATTGACTTTTTGCTTGGCGAATTTTTAGAGCCGACTTTGATTCAGCCAACTTTCTTATATAACTATCCGCGCGATATTTCGCCGTTGGCGAAATCCATCCCGGGCGACGCGCTCACCGTTGAACGCTTTGAAGGTTATATCGCCGGTTTTGAATTGTGCAATGCCTTCACTGAATTGAACGACCCGCTCGATCAGGAACAACGCTTCATTGAGATGGGGCGTGATTACACTAACGACGACGAAGAGAAACATCCGCTGGATGAAGATTACCTGCGCGCCATGCGTTATGGTATGCCGCCCAATGGCGGCTTTGGCATGGGCGTAGATCGGCTGGCGATGATTCTGCTGAATAAACATTCCATTCGCGAAGTTCTGCTCTTCCCGGCTTTGCGCAAAGAAGAATAAGCGCTTCAAGAATGGAGCGCTTTATAATCAACCTATGAATAAAAAATCAACGCTCATTATCGGCGATATTGTGATTATCGCCATCGTCACGGTCATTGGGTTTGTTACCCACGATGAATTCGCGCTTCAGTTTTTGCCGCGCATGGCGGCGATGTTCTTTCCGCTGGTTGCGGCTTGGTTAGTTTTAGCGCTGTGGGTCGGCTTGTTTGAAGCGCAAGCCGGCTTCAAGCGCCAATTGCTTTGGCAAATCCCGCTCGCGGTTATTTTTGCCGTGCCATTGGCTTTTATTGTTCGCGGATTAATCTTGAGCGGTATGCCAGTCGTTCCGATTGTAGCGGTGGTCTTCATTGCCATTACCGCAATAGCTTTAATTATTTGGCGTTACGTTCATTTTCTGTTTCTAAAAAAATAATACGCTGTTTTTTGGCAAACCCCAACTGACAATACAAAAGCCGCGAGTAGATAACATGGACGAACCAGCCTTAATTCAATCGGCGCAACATGGCGATTTAGACGCCTTCAATACCTTGGTTTTGCATTATCAAGATATGGTTTTCAATACGGCGGTCCGTGTGCTGGGCGATGACGATCTCGCCGCGGACGCCTCACAAGAAGCCTTCATCTCCGCCTTTCGCAGTCTCTCCACATTTCGCGGCGGCTCTTTCAAGGCTTGGCTCATGCGCACAGTCACCAACGCTTGTTATGATGAACTGCGCCGTCAAAAACGCAAACCGACCACGCCGCTTGAACCGGAAACTGCCGACGGCGAAGAAGTTGATTCTCCCAAGTGGCTCGCCGACCCAAACCTCACTCCCGCTCAAAAAGCCGAAGCCGACGAACTGGAACACGCGATTCAACATTGTTTGGATGCGCTCCCAACTGAATTTCGCACTGCCGTCGTCTTGGCTGATATTCAAGGCTTGGATTACAGCGAAGTCGCTACAGCTTCTAAAATTCCTTTAGGCACGGTGAAGAGTCGCGTGGCGCGCGCGCGTTTACGTCTGCGCGAATGTTTGCGCGGCTTTGAGGAACTTTTGCCCTCGGCTTTTCGTCTTGAAAGCGAGGAAATATAAATGAATGGATTCCGCGACCTTGAACAACTTTCTGCAGATTTAGACGGGCAATTGAACCCGGCTGAATCTGCGCGTGTGAAATCACGCCGCCAAGCGGACCCCGAACTTGCTTCGGCTTACGAAGACTTACGCCAAGCGAAAAACATTCTTCACAAACTGCCGGTTAGAAAAGCTCCTAAAAATTTTACGCTCACCAGAAAAATGGTTGGGCTTAAACCGCCATTGCCGAGAGCATACCCAACTTTTAGATTTGCAACCGCCTTCGCGACTCTGCTTTTTGTAGCTTCTTTGGCTGTAAATAATTTTTCAAAGGTGAACTTAAGTTATAGCGCGGCTTCTGCTCCGATGCTTGGAGTTGGTCAAGGCGGCGGCGCGCCAGATAATTTCAATTTGCCGATGGCGACGGAAGCGCCGGCGGCGACAGAAGCCGCCATTGCCGAAGCCCAAATGGAACCGACGCTGAGCGCTGAATCTGCCGCCAACCTAACCGACGCAGAACGGATGACGGAGACGCCCACAACGAAGGAAGCTCCGTCAGAATCGCCAAATCAGCCCCAACCGTTGGAAGAAGCGGAGCCGATCGTCCCATCCAGTTGGCAGGTAGTTTTAATCGCCCTGATTTTGCTCGGCTTGTTGGCGCTGTTTTGGATGAATCAATTTGCAAAACGCAAGTGGCGCAATGAGTAAGGTTGAGCAAGTTAAATTTTGCGTGCGGTGCGGCGCGGCGACGAGGCTTGAAGAAAAGTTTGGCGCGGTGCGCCCCATTTGCCCAACTTGCGGCTGGATTTGTTTTATAGATCCAAAAGTTGCGGCGGCGGTTCTCATTGAACAAGATCGCCGCGTTTTATTAGTGCGCCGCGTGAATGAGCCGTTTCGCGGTTTGTGGACTTTACCGGCGGGCTTTATCAATGGCGGCGAAGACCCAGCGCAGGCGGCGATGCGCGAATGTTTGGAAGAGACGAATTTGATCGTGACGGTGAAGCGCGTGCTGGATGTGATTGCCGGACGGGAACATCAGCGCGGCGCGGATTTTGTGATCATTTATCAAGCGGAAATCGTTTCCGGCGAGATCGTTCCGGCGGACGATGCGGATGCGGCGGATTGGTTCGCCTATGACGCTTTGCCGCCTTTGGCATTTGAAGCGACGCAAAAGATTTTAAATAGAATGCGATGAATTCAAATCAAAAAATCCGCAGGTCAAACCTGCGGATTTTTTGATTGAGCGGACTTAACTTTCGCGCAAGCCGATTGGTTTATTCCCCTTGATAGGTGACGAATTCATAGCTTTCTTTGGTGTTGTTATCAAAATCGGAAGCGTAGAAGCCGATGGCGTACTGACCGTCCACTGGATAGCGGGCTTCAAACTTGAAGCCCTGATCGCCCCAAGTAAACGTATCGGAACTGAGCGAATAATCAAAAGTGGCGTTATTGTTTTCGTCAAAATAATAAGATTTGATATAGTCTTTGAAAGTATCGCCAATTTGCGGAGTCACTGCAACTGGCGTGGAGATGCCGTCTCCGTCAAAATCGGGCAGGGCGTAAACGTGGAGCAGGTTGCCGTCTGGGTCAAAGGTGAGTTTAGCGTCAGTCGGCGCGCCGCCGATGGGCGTGTATTGACCATAGACGGAGTAAGTAGAAACGCCGTTCGCGTCCATATATTCATCGGGTTCAAATAAAGCGAAGGCTTCAGTCTGACCGTCCGTTAGCACGAAGAGGCTTGGCTCCCATTCATATTCAATTTGAATGGGACTAGCGCCATAATCCGGCACGGTTGCGCCGCCGACGTTGCTCGTGTTTTCAGCGAAGACGTAGGAGGTGTCCGCTACCCAATAGGCATTGGCTTCAGGGTTATAAAAATATAAAATGAAGTAAATGTAAGAGGGGTCGCCGGTAACAGTTGTGCTGAGCGTTACGGTTTCGTCTCCAGTCAACGAACTATCCGAGAGTTGGATGGGCGCGATGGTTAACTCAGATTTGCCCGGCGCGGCGATGACGGCGGTAGTTTCTGGGACGTAAGCCATGCCTTCCTGCGGCACAAACTCTTGACCCGTGTAATGGTAGGCGAGGAATTCATCCCAAGAGGCTTGTTGCAAAAATGGGGAAGCGTTATTTGCGTACAGGGGAGCGGGTTGTTGAAATTCAGTTAAGTTATAAATCGCCGAAACTGGGAAGTAAAACGAAAGCCCGTTGGAGCCTTCCATTTTTTGACCATGTTTTTCCGCAACCACCGCAGAGGCGACGGCTTGCGTTAATTGGTCTGCGGCTTGCTGAATGGCTGGGTCGTTGGTCGTTGCCATAATTTGCGCGAAGTTGACCAAGTCAATATATGGGGAAGGATTGTCCTCGCCGAAGATGCTGTAATAGCGAAGTGTGTATTCGCGCCCCTGCGCCACCCAAGTTTGGTCAACCCCCGCCAGCGTGGAAGTGAACTGATTCATCGCCGCGATCACGTTTGGCATTTGCGCGCTTTCAATGGCGCTCAAGGTCACTTCGGCTTCGATCTCTGCAATTTCAGCGGCGGAAGCGCTGCGCGTGAGAACCGCATCCTCGACGATGTAGGTAGAAACAATCGCGTTCGAGAGGGCGCGCCCATCCAGCGTTGGGTCTTGCGCTAAACGATCCAGCCAAGCCGCATAAGACCAGCCGGTTGCGGGAATCACTTCCTCTGAGGCGATCATGTAATTTGAATAAGGGTATAGCGAGCCGTACACTTCTACCATGCCCATCAGACAAGCGTCGAAACCGATGATTTCAAATTTTTGCCCGTTCATTTGCGCTTGCACGCGTTGAATGGAATTGGTGATATCAGACATACCCAAAGAGGAGCCGGAACTTTTGTCTGAGTAGCCGCCGGTCCACCCGCCGCCGTGATCGGAAAGAATCAAGGCGTATTTTTTAGCCGGATATTTTTGAATAGACCAAGTTATAAAATCTACCAGCGTTTGCGGGTTGCCCATATCCGCTTCGCCGATGCTTTCAACCACCGGCGAGGTGAGTTGCATCAGATCGTTATCTTGCGTGACGAGGAAACGCCGCGTGTCGGTCCAATCTCCATCGCCGCTAAAAGCGCCTTGCGCGCGATCTAGTTGAACTACTACGTTCATTTGCGCGTTTGAGCCGACCAATTCCATCTCGTTTACGTCGAGCCAAATATCCTGTTCGAGAATATCGTCATCGGCGTCCGCATAGACCATGATCGTCCATTCGGGCAGGTTATCCGTATTTGCTGGCACAATCCCCTGCGAAGGATCGGTAAGCGGTTGATCTGAAGTTTGCGGATTTGTCCCGTTAAGCAGGGTGTCGCCGCTGAAATATAAAAATACAACCGCACAACAAGCGACTGCCACACAAACGAGGATAACGCCGAGCGCGACCGGCATCATGGATTTTGAACTGAGTTTCATAAACGCTCCTTTTTTTCAAAAAGCCTAAGCCTGAATCATAGCATGGCAATTGTCCGCTTGCAAGGAAATTAGCAAACGCAAAAATATATGACTAAAGTACCTTTTCCGTTAGTTTGTTTTGGTGTATCCTTGCGCAAATTATAAGGAGAAGATCTTATGAAACCGTATAAACCCCTATTTTTCTTTGTCGCTATTTTAGCGATCGCCAGTTTGGCTTGTATGGGCGGCGGGACGTCAGCCACATCCACCGCTGTGCCGACCAACCCGCCGCCCGTTGTGCCAACGAACCCGCCGCCCGTTGTGCCGACAAGCGCGCTCGCTAACCCGCCCGCGAACCCGCCTGTGACTGGCAACAATAATGGCGGGTCAGGTCCCCAAACTGTAGCGGACCAAAACGACCTCTATCAATTTGAACTCCCCGGAGATTGGACGTACGAAGCTACCGATCTGGGCAACGCCGTTTACTCGGATGTGTACATGTATGCGGATACGTGGAGATCGCCCGATCAGAGCGCCCTCATCGAAGGGATCGCCGGCTCTTCGCAAGGTTTTGATTTTAACGGCACGACCAGCACGCGCGTGGCGCTTGACCTGTTGAATTACTACTACAGCACCACCGGCAAAGAAGGCGATATCAAAATTACCAAAACCTCAACCGCGAAAGACGGAAGCACCCGTTTTGATTGGAATTCAAAATCCGGCGATTACTCCGGCATTAGCTGGTTTGAAGTACGCGGCACGCGCACATTCTTAATGTGGACTGTCAACTGGTCGAACACTGCCGATCAAAGCCGCATTGACGAAATCAATAACGCGATCAATACCTATCAAGCCAAGTAACCATAGTTGTATTAAATCAAAAGCAAATCCAAGAGACCAGTCGCAAACTGGTCTCTTGGCATTTAAGTGCGGGTTGCAAAAATGTTAATTATGTAATTTTCACCGATCTAATATGGAAATGTCATGTGCGGGTCAAGGATTCTAAACTACCATAGCGCCATCTAATTCTTAGATTTATATCGCAGAGTGCATCGCTATGAAACATCCAAAACTTTTCCTTTTCACGCTAATCTTTTCATTCATGCTGACTTGTAACTCGGCGCCTATGTCGCCGCCTGCGCGCTTGCGCGCTTTGGATAATGAGCAGGGTTACGCATTCAAAGAAGCCCTGCCAGATTTACCGTCCACGGCAGACCTCCCAACTCTGAAAACATACCAACACCCGGCGGAGTTATTTTCCTATCAAGCCCCGGTTCATTGGAGAGTTGAAAACTCAGCTTCGGGAGTCGCAGTCTATTCGCCTAATTCTGTCGCCTTCTCCGCCTTTGTCATTCACACTGGCTATCGCTTATCCAGTTTATCGTTTCTGAACCTGGCCGCTAATGTTGAAGCGGTTAATTACAGTCGTCAAACGCAATATGAACAGCTTTATCGCCGCGAGGACCAACCCCAACGCTCGCTCTTGATCGAAAAAACTTTTATTGATCCGCAAGGCGTGAAAAGGCTAGTCACAACCATTTATCGGCAAATGAATCAATCGGTATATGTAGTTGAAATTACCGGCGAGCAAGCGGAGATTCTTGCCGATTCTGAATATCTTGCTTTGTTTCAAGAATTCAACGATTCTATTCAGGCTCAGGCGGAAAATTCAAACGCCCCAACCTACGCCCAAGCCTGGACTTTTTCCGAGCCAAACGACTTCTCTTTAGACGTTCCTCTGGGTTGGAAGATGTCCGTTGAGAACCCTGTCCCGAATATTACGCACATTCAATTTGATTCGCCGGATCATAACGCCAACTTTGAAAGAGTCTTTTGGGATTACGGTCAAGAAGTCCGCTTGAAAGTCGCCGCCCAATACGCTTTGGAATTAATTAAAGAACAATACACCAAAGACGCTGATGATCTAAAAATCACCTCTGAAATCATTTTAGAATCCGGCAAAAAAGAAAGAATCACCTGGGTCTCCCGCTTTGGTGGATATTCCGGCGTTATGTTTTTTGAAATTCGTAACCAAAATCAAATTTTCATCCTCTCCCAAACTTGGAATAGATTGTTCGAAGATATTTACGCCCCAGTGACAGGCTTGGCGCTCGAATCGTTCACTTCGCTTGCCGCCGTGAAATAAACTGCTACAATTATTTCATGCTCGATCTACGTCCCTCGCCGCTTGCCGGCACATGGTATTCGGCGAATCCTAAAACGCTCGCCCAAAATATAGATCGCTATCTTGAAAATGTTCAACTGCCGAAATTAAATGGGGAAGTAGTCGGCGCGATCGCCCCACACGCGGGACATACTTATTCAGGTCAGGTAGCCGCTTATGCCTTTGCCGCGCTTCGCGGACTTAACCCAGACCTGGTCGTGGTTCTAGCGCCATTTCATAACCTTTCACATTTTCCGTTGCTCGTTACCAGCCATCAAGCCTATGCCACCCCGCTCGGAAACATCCCCGTGGATTTTTCCGCTTTAGACGAATTACAAAATCAACTTCAGATTCCCCTTACGAAAATTTCAAACGATAAAGAGCATTCGCTCGAAATTGAACTCCCGTTTCTACAAAGAATCTTCAGCCATGAATTCAAACTGCTTCCGATTATGATCCGCTCGCAGGAAGCCGAAACCGCTCAAAAGTTGGGCGCGGCGTTGGGTCACATCCTCAAAAATAAAAACGCGCTCATCGTCGCTTCCACAGACCTATCTCATTTTTACGATGCGCAAACCGCAAATGTTTTCGATCAAGAAATGCTCAAACGCTTTGAGGCGTTTGAGCCGCAGGCAATTTTTGAAGCGGAAGAAACTGGCAAAGGTTTTGCTTGCGGGCGCGCGGCAGTAGCTTCCGCTTTATGGGCTTGTGAAATATTGAAAGCCAATCAAATTAAAATTTTGAAGTACGCCACCTCTGGCGATGCGACTGGCGATTTTTCTTCTGTGGTTGGGTATGGCGCGGGCGTAATTTTGAAAGCTTGAATTATTTTTTACTTTCCCATTCTTTAATTGCCTCTTGAAAAACTTTTTTCAAGGCTTCGTTTGATAGCGCTTCAATGCTTGCATACTTCACGTCATCCACCCAAATTTCCAAGCCGCCGTTGGGGGCTGTGCCAAGATCAACTTTGAGTCTTTTCAAATCCGCATTTGCATTTAGTTTAGCGCGCACAAGGTCTTCAATTTGCTCGGCAAATGGCGCGGCTAATTGTTCGCCCTGGCTGTGCGTGAAGAGCGGCGCTTTATTATCAGGTTGTATCTGATTCGATTTGATAAACATCAACGCCAGCAAGATCGCCGTAATCAAAATCACAATGCCGCCAACTATGAAAAGAGCCGAAATCATCATAACTGCCTCCGTTTTCAAATGTAGATAACATTATAATCGCCGCATGTTTGCTCGCATTGCCGTTAATGTTCCTGCAATTTCAGGGCTGTTCGATTACGCCATTCCTGCCGAACTCGCGCCGCAGATTCAAGCGGGCTGTTTGGTGGCTGTTCCGTTTGGTAAGCAAACTGTGCAGGGGATCGTGTTTGAATTGCTTGATCAGCCTGCCGTAGAATCTCCGAAATCAATTTTGGATTTGCTCGACCCAGCCCCGCTTCTGACTCAACCTCAGCTTGCTCTGGCAATTCAAATGGCAGACTCTACGCTGAATCCAATTGCCGCGCTCGTCGCCTTGATGATTCCCGTTGGCTTAGCTCAACAAGCGGATGTTCTTTATGAATTGCGAATTGCCAATTACCAACTTCCTGATTCTAAAATCGCTACTCGCATCATCAGCTTATTGAAAGAACGCGGCGCATTAAGAGGCCGGCAAATTGACGCGCATTTTGCAAAAATAGATTGGCGTAAAACTGCAAATCTGCTGGTGAAAAAAGGCGCGCTTGCGACAAAAAATGTTTTACCTCCGCCGCGGGTGAGACCAAAGCATATTCGCGTGGCGCAACTTTCCGTTACGCCCGAAGCGGCAGAAGCGGAGATGGAAGCGCTTGGCACAAAGCAAACTTTGGCGCGCCGTCAAGCCGCGTTGAGATTCTTGATCAAACAGCCTGACGCAGTTAACCTAGCTTGGGTTTATGCCGAAGCGGGTTGTAATCTGGCGGATTTGCAAGAACTTGAAGAACGCGGTTTGATTCGCTTGTTTGAGAATGAAATTTTCCGCGATCCATTGGGCAAGCTGGAGCGTAGTGAACGGGGCATAGAAAATGATTTTGTTTTAACTCCTGAACAAAACTTGGCTTTGGAAAAAATAATTTCCGCGTTGCGGTTTCAGCCCGCTTCGTTTTTATTGCATGGCGTGACTGGCTCTGGCAAAACGGAAATTTATTTGCGCGCCGCAGAAGAAGCGCTTAAACGCGGCAAACAAACGCTGGTTTTAGTTCCAGAAATTGCATTGACCCCGCAACTGGTTAAAAGATTCTTGTCCCGTTTCCCCGGGCAAGTGGGTTTGATTCATTCCAAACTTTCGGAAGGGGAGCGCTACGATACTTGGCGCCGGGCGCGCGCTGGAAAGTTAAATGTAATTATTGGCGCGCGCTCGGCTTTGTTTGCGCCGCTTCCAAAGATTGGCTTGATTGTCGTAGATGAATGTCACGATGGCTCGTATTATCAAGCCGAGCCGCCGTTTTACAATGCGGTCGCTTCGGCGCAGGAATACGCAAAGTTGTGCGGAGCGGTCTGCGTGTTGGGTTCGGCTACGCCTACGGTGGAGCAGAGGTTTGAATTTGAAAAACAAAACGGGCATGTCTTAGCTTTGCCGAATCGCGTCACCGCTTCGGACTTGCCGCCCATCGAAATCGTAGATCTGCGCGAGGAATTGAAAAATGGCAATCGCGGAATTTTCTCGCGCGCATTGTCCGAATCATTGGCTGAGGCGATCTCGCGCAAGGAACAAGCCATTTTGTTTTTGAATCGACGCGGCACGGCAACGTATATATTTTGCCGAGATTGCGGCTTGACTTTGAAATGCCCCAATTGTGAAACGCCGCTCACTTTGCATACTACCGGGCGAAGCCTTTTGCTTTGCCACCGTTGCGGATATACCCGTCAGAAACCGAGGACTTGCGCCAAGTGCGGAAGCGCCCAAATCCGTGAATATGGTTTAGGTAGCGAAAAGGTAGAAGCTGAAGTGAAAGCGCTCTTTCCGCAGGCGCGAACATTACGTTGGGATTGGGATACGACCCGCTCCAAAGACGCGCATGAAATGATCCTGACGCATTTTGCAAATCATCAAGCAGATGTTTTGATCGGCACGCAAATGCTGGCAAAAGGGCTGGATCTGCCAATGGTCACTTTGGTTGGGATTGTTCTAGCGGACGTGGGCTTGAATCTTCCCGACCCATTTGCCAGCGAAAGAGTGTTTCAAACGCTGACGCAAGTGGCTGGGCGGGCTGGGCGCTCGGCTTTGGGCGGCAAAGTGATTTTGCAATCTTTTACGCCCGAACATTATGCAATTCAATTTGCCGCGCGCCATGACGTGAACGGATTTTATGACCGCGAATTAAAGTATCGCAAACAATTGGGATATCCGCCGTTTGCCAAATTAGCCAGATTGGAATATCGCCATGCGGACAATGCCAAAGCGGAAGAAGAAGCCCATAAATTGGCAAACAAACTCAAAGTTAAGATTGAGGCGGAAGCGCGTCATCAAACGGAATTGATCGGTCCCGTCCCCTGTTTTTTTGCCAAAGAAAACGATGTCTATCGCTGGCAGGTGATTGTGCGTAGCCCGAACCCGATTTCACTATTGCAGAATGTGAATCTGACGGATTGGCGCGTGGAAATCAACCCGCTTCAGATTTTGTGAGTTAAGGTTTTTGATTGTGTTGTTTGCGGGCTTGCGTGGCGCGTTCTTGTAAGTTTTTGAAAAAATCGCTTTCCACAATTTCGTCCACTGCTTTTTTGCGTTTATCGCCGTCAATTTGAATCTTCAACTGCTCAACTTGCTTTTGCAGTTTTTCTTCGCGGTTTTCAACTTTGGCGATCATCGTGTTGAATAACGCGCTCAGCGTGGAAACTTCGTCTTCCAGTTTTTTAGGCTGGATGGGAATCGGCGCGTAATCTCCTTCAGCCACGCGCCGCGCCGCCGTGCCGAGCGTGTTCAGATCGGATAGGGATTTTTTTGTAATCGTCAGGATTAGAAAAACGACGAGCATGAAGATGCCGCCGAAGATGACCAGCAGATATTGAGAGAGCGTTTGAATCTGCGCCAGCGTTTCGCCCGCATCCAGATAGATCGCAATGCCGCCGATGGTTTCGCCGTATGTATTTTGAAGCGGCGAAGCGGTGCCGTAAAAATAAGTTTGCGTTTCCGGGTCGTAAACGAGATCGCTGTAGATGTAAATATCTTCCAAACCCAGTTGATATTGATCGAAATCTTCGTCGCTTTCAGGCGTGATCAAATCGCCGAGGGCATACGCTTCTGCGGGGTTGATGGCATTCCACATATCCACGCCAACCGCTAAAGAGTTGTCGTTCACGGGGTAATAGGTGAAAACCCAGGCGTTTGGAAAAAACTCCGTCGCCAGAAGGAGACATTCCTGTTGTTCGATGTAGATCGGGTCGCGCATGGTCTCTTGCAGTTCTTCCGCCGTTGCGTTTGGGGCTTTGGCGTAAATTTCCTGAAGCGCGTCTGTGTCCAGGCAGTCGTCTGTGTAGCTGAGAATCGCGCTGGTGTCTTCAGACATAATGTTGAAGATCGTCGTTTTTAAATAGGCGCGCGCGCCGAAGTAACCCAGCGCAAACATGGCAAGGGTGAAAATCAGCAGGGGAATGAGTAACTTATAACGCAGGCTTAAAAAACGCTTTGCTTCGTTTTTTTGTGCGGACATACAGACTCCTTTGCCGTTGAAAAATTACCCAGCCAAACTGACGATGAAGTGCAGGATGCGCCAATATAAATTGTAAACCGGCGTGGGCCAGCCGCTGGAAGGTAAAACCGGCGGGAAGGATGTTTTTGCATTCGGCTCGTCAAAGCGATTGTCCGTTCCGCTTCCGTCCCAAATAATGTCAAAGCCGCTTCCCAGCATATCTTTGACGAATTTATCGGCATCGTAGCCGTTGTTTTCGTAAATATTATCGTGGATGTAGTTGTATTCCGGGTTGGGACCTACGTCAATTTCTTCCGCCGAAAAGCCAATCGTCAAATTGAACATTGCCAGCCCGCCGCTTTTGTTGCCGCGCATGGTGTTGTTGTAAACTTCCACATGATCGGCGGCGAGAATCAACATGCCGGTGCCGGGCGGAATGAGCGATACCGCCGAGCCGGGCTTGCCAAAGTTTGCGCCGTTATTATTTTCAACGATGTTGTCGTGAACTTTAGTGTAAAGCGAAACTTTGGAGGGCAATTGCGGAAGCAGGTCAATGAAAATGCCGATGGTGTTATCGTGCGCGTAATTGTTATAGACTTCGCCGTTGACCGTGTTTTCCAATTCCACGCCGACGACGTTGCCATAAGTGAGCGTATCGCGGATGACCACATTTTCAGATTTGCCCGCATACACGGCGGCGTCGTTCATTAGCGTAGCTTCAATTCGTTCGATCAATACGTCCGTACAGCGCACGGGGTAAACGCCATACACGCCGGTATTTTCAATATACATATCGTGCAAGTAAACGTTCTTTGCGCCTTCAACCAATACGCCGTTGCTGGTGAAATTTTTGACGGCGAAGAAACCCATCTCGAAATCATTGCCCGAAGCGATCACCCCGTCTGCGCCGATGTTATCGCCTTCGATGACGGGCCATTCGCCTTTGGCGTTGGGAATGCCGAGGAATTTGATATTGCTCACGTCAATCACAATGTGTTCGCGGTAAATCCCATAAGGGACTTGAATCGTATCGCCGGGCAAGGCTTGATCCACCACAGATTGAATCGTTTGTCCTGTTTTGACTTTTAAGACCTGCGGCTCGCGCGGCGCCGAAGCTGATTCTGGTTCTGCAACATTCATCTCGCTGACAATTTCCCGCGCCGGATTCTCCGCGATTTTCACCACCGGCAAACCAGAAGGCACGGCGGTTGGAATTTTGGGCATGTGGCTTTCGTCGGTGAGCGCGTAGAGAAAGGCGATTAAGTCTGATTTTTCTTGCTTGGTCAATTCAAAGCCGAGGACGTGCATATCCATATTCTCTACGCCGGTTGCGCGTCCGCCGCCTTTGGCGTAAAAATCAATCACTTCTTCCAACGTAGCGAAGATTCCGTTGTGCATATATGGAGCAGTCAGCGCGATGTTGCGTAAAGTTGGCGCTCTGAATGCGCCGTCTAAACTTTCGCTTTCAATTTCTTTGCGCCCGGCATCATGGGCTTGATTGGGCAGATCAGGCACGCCGATTACGGAGAATGAATCGTCCGCAAATGTGGGCGCGGAATGACATTCAAAACAGCGCGTGCCAGCCGAGCGGAAGATGCCCAGTCCGCGGCGCTGGGCGGGGGTGAGGGCGTTCACTTCGCCTTTGGCATATTTGTCAAAAGGGGAGTTGGCGCTGATCAATGTCCGTTCAAATGCGGCGAGCGCAGATTGCACATTTTGATAAGTGACCGCGTCCGCGCTTCCAAACGCTTTTTCAAACAGCTTCACATATTCGGGAATATCTTTGAGCTTTTTCTCAATTTCCGCTGGCGCGCTAGCCATTTCATCCGGGCTGGTGATTGGCGTGTTGGTTTGTTCTTCCAGCGAGTTGATCCGCCCATCCCAAAAGAAACTCGTGTTATAAGCCACATTCCAGAGACTCATCGCGCTTCGGTGCAAAGTAGTTCCGTTGTTCCCAACCGCCAGACCTTTGCCATCCGTGAAGCCCAAGCCCGGGTTGTGGCATGAGGCGCAGGACATGTCATTGTTTTGCGAGAGGATCGGGTCAAAGAAAAGGAGGCGCCCAAGTTCCACTTTATCCGGGTTGGAGAGATTCGCGTCCGTCTCATTGCTGGGCGGAAAGGCGCGGTCGAGTCCGCTCCAGGCAGGCTCGACACTGCTGGAACCCGCGCCCCATTTTTCCTGCGGCAAAATTTCGTCATGCGGGAGCGGGGCAAACGCGCCATATATTGCGCCGACCAGTAACAGCGCGCCCAAACTGATGAAAATACGTTTTATCCAAATTTTCATATCTGCTCCTTTAGAATTTATTTTAACGTCATCAAAAATGCGACTAGCGCGTTCATTTCTTCATTGGTGAGTTGCTTGGCAAAATTGGCGATCATAATGTTGGTGAAACCTTCGACAACATAATCGCCCGGGCGTAAGATGGAAAGCTGAATATATTCCTCGGCAGTTTGCCCGGGGACGCGCGTCTCTGCGCGCGTGGCAATCCCGTACAAAGACGGACCGATGATGATTGTATCCGGCACGAGCGCGTGACAAGTGGCGCAATGCCCATTAAACACTTTTTGACCCTGCGCCGCGAGCGCGTCTAAGGTTGGCGTCGGCGCCGGGGTGGCGGCAGTGGCGCAAGCGGTGAGGCTCATTAACATCAGCGCTAAAATAAAATGAAATATTTTTTTCATATATTTTCCCAAATACTGGTTTTGAATTCATAAATTATACCGTTCAATGCCGTAGCCCATTTGGGGGAGTTTATACGGGGTTCTGAAATCTCTCTGTGGACTCTGCGCTCTCTGTGGTGAAAGGCTCTTTAGCCCATCCCTTTAGACGCTTCCGTTTCAAAATTGTTGCATCTATTTTGCTATAATATGCGTATTGGTATTGAAAAGGAGATTGACCTATGCAAAGTCTTTCACGCGGTTGGAATTTTCTAAAACAGGCTTGGGGCATGGCTTTTAAAGATAAAGACCTGCTCAAACCCTCAATTTACGCTTTAGTGGTAGGTATGATTATTTCGCTCATCGGTATCGTCCCAATCATTCTCGTGGCGGTGACTATCGGAGATAGTCAGGCTGGGCGCATCGTTATGGGCGGGTTGGGCGTAATTCTCATGTTCGTTCAATTTACGGTCACTTATATTTTTTCGGCTATGACCATTCACTTAATTTACGGCTATCTAACCAAAGGCGACGCCCGCATGGACGAAGCCTGGGCAATTGTGCGCCGTGATTTTTTTGACATCCTCACCCTTGCGGCAGTTTCAACTTTGGTAGGTATGCTTCGCAACGCCGCGCAAAACAATCGCCGAAATAATGTTTTCGCCGGCATCCTCCGCACGGCGTTGCGAGCGGTAGAAGCGTTATGGACCGAAGCGGCTTTGCTCGTTTTACCCGCGATGGTCATTGACGACCTCAACCTCAAAGATAGCTTGGCGCGCATTGTCAAGATCACCAAAGAAAATTTCCTGTTGGTGGGCATCAGCTTTGTTGGCGTGCGTTGGGTCACCGGCTTAATTGGCTTTATTGGCGGCGTGATCGGCTTGGTCCTCGCCGTAGCAGTAGGCGGCGGAATCGCTTACTTGGGCGGCGCTAGCACGGCGCTGATCATTGTCGGCGTAGCGGTTGGCGCGTTGATTTTCTTCTCAATCATCATGTTGATCAGCCTGTTCACCTCCTACACCACTACGGCTTATCACACCTGCCTTTATATCTGGGCGCGGGATGTGGAGAAAGCTCACGTTGAGGGCCGCGTGGAATCAAAAGTTACGGCTCCTGCCCCGCTCGCGGCGGTTTTGGCGTAAGCGGCATTCGCCACGCTGAAAGCGACTTCATGGCTCCCCAAACCCCACGCGGAGAAATTATCACTTGGCAAGAAGTGGACAAGTTGATTGATCACCTTGTCCCGCAATTCAAACGCGAATTTACCGCGATGGTGATGATCACGCGCGGCGGAATCGTCCCCGGCGGATTGCTCGCCGAGGCGATGGATATTACGCACATCCTCACTGCGGCAGTGGATTTCCCCGCCCAAATTGAGAGCCAAAAATCTTCGGCATTTATGGCTTGGCCCGAATTCATCCAATTCCCGGCGGATGATAAATTGCGCGGCCGCCCAACCTTGATCGTAGATGATGTTTGGGGTTCAGGGCGCACGATCACTGCCGTGAAGAATCGCGTTTCGGCGGCGGGCGGTTTCCCTGAAACTTGCGTCTTGCATTTCAATCCATATCGCAGTTTGTTTGGCAGTTTCCGTCCGGATTACTACGCCGCCACAACTGACGCTTACATCGTTTACCCATGGGAAGTGAATCGCGGCGCAGATCGCGTTTTGCTTGGCGAAGTATAGCGATAATAAAAACTTAATCTAAAAAGCAACCTGCTTTTTTCAAGCAGGTTGCTTTTTATTTGCTCTCGATCTATTTCAAAACTTGGAAGTTTAAAACTTCAACCGAGAGTTCGTCGTCCACTGCGTCCTGGATGAAATCAAAAAAGATTTGTGCTGGGTAGCCGTAGGTTGGGTCATAGGTCACGGTGATTTCGTCCGCCTGACCGTTGAACCCCGCCTCCAAACGCGGGAAGAGCCGCTCAATTGTCCCGTAAGTGAAAAAAGTTTCGTAGCTCGGGTCGCTTGGCTGGACGGCGGCGCCGCTGGCGGAAATCATTGAAACGATCTCGCCGTTTTGAACTTCGATCTTCAAAGGCATTTCATCGCTGAAAGCGCAAAAGCAACTGAGGTTAAGCTCAAAACTATAGCGGGTTATTTTTGCAGATTGCCAGATTTGTTCATTTTGCTTCAATTCATTTACGGCTTTTGAAGAACAGGCGGTTAGGACGATGGTCGTTAGTAGAAGAATAATTTTTTTCATAGCGCTCCTTGTATTTTTTCTTGACGTTAGAAGCGCGCAAGAAGTTCCCGCCGTACTTGGGCTTAATGATTCATATCCATCTCGGCGTTATCCATCACTGGCACAGTGAGCGTTAGATCGGCATGGCGCTGGAAATGCAAAGTGAGAGAAATTTCATCGCCCGCCTTCAAATCGCGCGTTAATCCGAGAACCATGAAATGATAACCGCCGGGCGCAAATTCTACTTCTCCGTTGGCGGGCAGTTCTACCGTCTCTTGCATGGTCATGCTCATCACATCGTTGGCGTCCATTTGCGAAAGGTGAATTTCCACCGAGTTAGCCGCATCTGCGGACGCTCCAATTAATGCGTCCGCTTCTGCGGAACGATTGTAGAGAAATAAATAGACGGCTGTATTGTTGCCCTTGGCGGCGGAACGCGCCCAATAATCGTGCGCGCCGATTTCTTCAGGGTGAGCGTGCATCGCCTGACCAGAAGCGCAGGCGCTTAGCAAAACTGCCCCAATTGATAATAAACTAATCGCTAACTTTCTCATCATATTTCCTTTATTGTTCCATATTTTTTTGACTTAAAACCTACAACCTGAAACCTACAACCTGCAACCTGAACCCTACACAACCTTCACGCTACTTCCGTTCTCAGTCTTTTCCACCTCAATCCGATTTGGAAATGCATCTTTGAGTTCGTCCAAATGCGTGATCACTAGAATCTTTTCAAAATCGTGTCTGACCAAATTGATCGCTTCTACAAGGCGCTGGCGACCTTGCGCGTCCTGTGAGCCGAAGCCTTCGTCAATTACCAGCGTTTGCAAGCGCGCGCCTTTTCTTTGCGCCAAAATTTCCGAGAGCGCCAGCCGAATCGCAAAGTTGACGCGAAAGGCTTCGCCGCCGGAATACATTTCATAATCGCGCGCGCCAGACGAATCGCTGATTTGAATCTCCAGCGTTTCTCTCAAATCTTCGCGTTTCTCATCTTTATACTTGGCTTGCGTCACAAAGCGGATGGACATTTTGCCGTCGCTTAAGCGCTCCAGCAAGTCGTTGGCTTTTTGTTCAATTTGCGGCAAGGCTTGTTCGATCAATAAAGCCGGCACGCCGTCTTTGCCAAATGCCCGCTCTAAATTTTTATGGCGGTTGATAGTTTGCTTTAATTCTTCGCGCTGGGTTTCATAATCCGCTTTGCGCGCGCGTTGCGTTTCAAGCGCTTTTACTTTTTGCTCTGCGCCGCCCAATTCGCCGCGGATTTGATTTTCATCCTCGCGCAAGGTAAATAATTTATCTTCCGCTTCTTGCA
>JADLCG010000046.1 GCA_020847355.1 Anaerolineales bacterium
CGTCCCGATGAGCCGATGTGGCCCTCTGGCTTATCCGCCGGTTATGATGAAAATTACTCGTCCATCGCCGCGCCTTTGCGCGTGGGCGACCGCCCCTTAGGTTTGTTGACTTTAGCGCACCACACTGCGGGGAGATATGGTCACGAAGCCCAAGCGCTCACCACCACTTTTGCAAGTTACGCGGCGGTGGCAATTGAAAATGCGCGCTTGTTTGATTCTGCGCAAGAGCAGGCGTACGCTTCCGCCGCATTGTTGCAAGTGGCGCAGGCTGTGGTCAGTTTAAGCGAACTGGACGAAATTCTAGAAACGATCATTCGTATCATCCCCATCTTAGTCGGCGTGAGGCGCGTGGCTTTATATCGCTGGGATGCGGAAAAAGAAGGATTTAGCGCCTCGCACGAATTCGGCTTTTCGGAGGCAGAAGAAGCGTTCTTTACCGAAAGAGAATTTGCAGTCGGCGAATTCCCGCTGTTAGATACGGCGCGGAATGAAAACCGCATTGTCGTTTGTTCGGCTCATGTAGAGGAGCTTGAAGCCTGGACGCAGATTCTGCCTACGGTCGAGAATGAGGCGTATCAAATTGAAACTGCCGAGCGCTTACTGATGGCTGTCCCGTTGGCAATCAAGCACGACCTGTTTGGAGTCATCTTAATCGAAGAAGCCGATCACGCCCGCCGCTTTCGTCATCGCCGTTTGGAGATTATTCAAGGCATCGCACAACAAGCCGCGCTGGCGATTCAAAACGATTTACTGCAACAAGAAATGGTCTCGCGCGAACGCCTCGAAACGGAAGTTCAACTGGCGCGCCAAATTCAGCAGACGTTTATCCCAAGCAGTTTGCCTGCGCATCCGGCTTGGCAACTTGCGGCGCGTTGGCGCACTGCGCGGCAGGTGGGCGGCGACTTTTACGACGTGATCGAATTGGAAAATGGAAAACTCGGTTTGTTTATTGCGGATGTGGCGGATAAAGGTATGCCAGCCGCGTTATTTATGGCGCTGACGCGCACGTTGATTCGCGCGGCTGTCAAAGAGACCGATTCGCCGGCTGAAGTTTTGAGCCGCGTCAATGAACAGCTTTTGCCGGATACGCAACAAGGCATGTTTGTGACGGCGGTTTATGGCGAATTGGATTTAGCCAGCGGCGAGTTTGTTTATGTCAACGCCGGACATAACCCGCCATTTTGGATCAAAGCCAACGGCGTAATGGAAAAATTAACCCGCACCGCCGTGGCTTTAGGCGTGATGGAACAACCGTTGATGAAGCAAAAAAGCATTTTGCTAAATGAGCAGGATTTGCTTTTGCTCTATACGGATGGCGTCACCGAATCATTTTCGCCAGACGGCGATTTGTTCGGCGAAGAACGTCTGTTGAGCGCTTTACAGAATCAACACGCGCAAAGCGCCGAAGAAGTTCTTGAAGCAGTAGAAACCTGCCTGAATCATTTCTCCGATCCGCTCCCGCCAGCCGATGATTTGACGATGCTGGCGCTGAAGAAACTGAGAAATGAAAAATGAAAATTGGAGATACCTGCATTAGCAAACTTCCAATTTCCTAATGATATAATCCCACCCGATGGACGCAGGTTTACTACTCAATAATCGTTATCAACTGCTTGAACAACTCGGCTCCGGGGGCATGGCGGAAGTTTTTCGCGCGCGTGACTTAATGCTCGATCGCAACGTGGCGATTAAAGTATTACGGCGCGATTTTTCCGGCAACGAAGATTTTCAAAACAACTTTCGTCAAGAAGCCCGTGCCGCCGCCAATCTTTCGCACCCAAACATTGTCACCGTGCATGATTTTGGCTTTGCTGAGGATTTGCTCTTCATTGTTATGGAATATATCCCCGGCAAAGACCTCAAACAACTCATCCGCGAACGCGGCAGATATACCGTCGAGGAAGCCATTCCGCTGATTTTCCAAGCTTGTGCGGGGATCGGCTACGCCCACCGCGCCGGATTAGTTCACTGCGACGTCAAGCCGCACAACATGCTCGTCTCTGCAGATGGACGGCTCAAAGTCACCGATTTTGGCATTGCCCGCGCTCTCTCTACCATCCTCCCCGGCGAAAAAACGGATATTGTTTGGGGATCGCCGCTTTATTTTTCTCCCGAACAAGCCAAAGGTGAAGCGCCATCTCCCGCCTCGGATGTCTATTCGCTGGGCGTTGTGCTTTATGAACTATTAAGCGGCACGCCGCCCTTTACCGCCAGTTCGGCGGATGAATTAGCGCGTTTGCACATTTCCGCCCGCCCGATTCCCATCCGCGAATACGTGCCGGATATCCCCAACGCCTTGGAAGAAATCATCGTCAAGGTGCTTTCCAAAGAACCCGCCGCGCGTTATCGCACTGCCGATCAACTTGGCAGAGTTCTAAAAACTTTTGGCACGCAACGCAACGCCCCAATGGCTGAACCGGCGCTTCAACCGGAAATTGTTAATAGATTGCCTGCCCGCGAACCGATTTCTACGCCGCGGCAGATTCCTGCCCACGCGCAGATTCAAACGCCCGAGCCAGCGCCTCATCCGCAAGAGGAAATTGCTTCGGCTTTCGAGGAAATTGATTTTCTCTTTTGGGGCTTACTCTTCGTAGCGATGGCGGCTGTTTTAGGCTTGTTCCCGTTTTGGTTTTGGGTCTTTTTAGCTTGGTTTCCGCCAGTGCGCTAAACGGCTTATGAGAAAATATTTTTTAGCCCCTTCCATCATCGCCGCGGACTTTGCGCACCTTGCCAAAGAACTGAAAACCTGCGAATCAGCCGGAGCGGATTGGATTCATGTAGATGTGATGGACGGTCATTTCGTGCCGACCATTACGATTGGTCCGCTTTTTGTAGAGGCGCTCAAACGCAACACCCAGCTTCCTTTGGATGTTCATCTGATGATCGAGAATCCAGAAGCTCAAGTGGAGGCGTATGCTCAAGTTGGCGCAACCCACATCACGGTCCATGCTGAAGCGTGCCGAAACGTGAAACAAGCCGTTGAGCAGATTCAATCCCTGGGTTGCAAAGCGGGCGTCACGTTAAAACCATCCACGCCGCTGAGTAAAATCAAATCCGCTTTGCCTATCGCCGATCTGATTTTAGTGATGAGCGTCAACCCGGGCTTTTCCGGGCAGGCGTTTATGCCGGAAATGATCGAAAGGGTGAAAGCGCTTCGCGCAAGGCTGGATGTAATCAACCCGCGCGCCATTCTGGAAGTGGATGGCGGCATTAATTCGCAAACGTTGCAGTGGATGAAAGCCGCCGGAGCTAACGCTTTTGTGGCTGGGAATGCGGCGTTCAAACATCCACGCGGCGCGAAAGTGGGCGTGCGCGAATTGAAGAAATTGTTAAAATAAAAAATCACGGATGAACCGTGATTTTTTGTTAGCAAAAACAACTAAGCGAGAGATTTGCCGAGCGTTTTGATGCACTTGGCGCACAAGGTCTTCTTCACCAAGCGGCCCTTTTCTAAAACGGAAACCTTTTGCAAATTGGGTTTGAATTTGCGGTTGGTTGCGCGCTGAGAGAAAGAGCGGCTGTGCCCGAAAGTAGTCGCCTTGCCACAGTGATTACATTTAGCCATTTTGAATCCTTTCCTGACTTTTTACATAAAGAAAAGCGGACGTATCCGCAATTCGGTTTTTCTAAAAGCGCGGTATTTTACCATACAAAGCGCCCATCTTCAAGTAAAATAGGCGCACATCAACTATGAATTTAGACGAGGAAACTATGGGCGAAGACAATACTTCACTCGGCGGAATACATATTTCGCCAAACGCGGTTTCGACAATTGCCTACCACGCAATCTTACAGTCCTATGGGGTGGTGGGGCTGGCGCCAAAAAATCTGGCGGATGGCATTGTTTCCACAATTACCCGCGAACCGGCGCGCGGCATTTCCGTTCAATATCGCGGAGATTTGATTGATATTGAGATTAATATCATCGTCGAATACGGCACGCGGATCAATTCGGTGGCTGAGAGCGTCGCCAACGCCGTGCGCTTCAATGTGGAAAAAGCCCTCGGCTTGCGGATCAATTCCGTCAACGTGCATGTGGCGGGCTTGCGCGTCAGCAATACCGATTAGGAGGCATGAAACCGATGGCGATTGACACTCAGCGCGTTGAAAAACTGCGTAAACGTAAAATTGACGGACTGGCGCTTAAGCGCTTAATAGACGCCGGCTTTACTTGGTTGAGAACCAATAAGGAAAACGTCAACGCATTAAATGTCTTCCCCGTGCCGGATGGCGATACCGGCACAAATATGACGCTAACGCTACAAGCCGCGTGGAACGAGATTAAGGATTTGGGCGTCCGCAATATTGGCGAAATGGCGGCGGCTGTTTCTAAAGGCGCACTCATGGGCGCGCGCGGAAATTCAGGCGTGATTACCAGCCAAATTTTACGCGGCGTTTCGCGCAGTCTGCAAGGCAAAGTAACGCTGGACGTAAACGCGATGATTGACGCCTTTGGCGAAGCAAGAGACACTGCTTATAAAGGCGTGGTCAAGCCGGTGGAGGGGACGATCCTCACCGTCATCAAGGAAGTTGCCATTGCAACCGAAGCGGTTCGCGGGTCCGCGAAAGATGCGATAGAAGTTCTGGAAGTTGCAGTCCAAGCCGCAGATGAAGCGGTCAAAAAAACGCCGGATTTACTTCCCGTCTTAAAACAAGCCGGCGTCGTTGATTCTGGCGGCAAAGGTTTGTTTTTTATTTTAGAAGGCATGTTGCGCCATGTGTATGGCGAATCTTTGGATGCGCCGACGATACAAATTCAACCGATGAACGCAATGAACTTGGAAGGCGCGCTCGAAGAAGTGGAAGAGGGGCAGGATTATGAAGTCGTGGTAGATTTTGTGCCGAATGGCGAATTAGATTTGCAATCTTTTTATGGCAAGCTTGAAGAAATGGGAACTTCGATTCAAGTGGGCGAGGGCGAAGGCATGTACCGTATGCACATCCACGTGCCGCTTGAAAACCGCTATGTGCCGATTGATTACATCATGGGCATTGGCACAATTACTAAAGTGGCGATGGAAAATTTATTGGCGCAGATGGATGATATTCAAAAATCGGCGCAGATTAAATTTAATGCGGTTGAGCCTGGCAATATTGCCGTTGTAGTTGTATCGCCTGGGCAGGGCTTGAGCAAAATTTTTGCCAGCCTCGGCGTGGCAAACGTGGTTTCGGGCGGGCAGAGCATGAATCCATCCACGCAGGATATTTTGAATTCGTTTGAGAATTTGCCGACTGATAAAATCATCATTCTTCCAAATAATAAAAATATTATCCTCGCGGCGAATCAAGCCAAAGAAGTGACCGTGAAAAACGTGCATGTGATTCCGACGCGCACCATCCCGCAGGGACTAGCCGCCATGCTCGCGCTTCAACCGGACGGGGAGTTTGATTCTGTCGCCGAGAAAATGATCAAAGCCTTTGGCAGTGTGAAAACTGGCGAAGTGACCATTGCCACGCGCACGGTTGAAATTGACGGCGTGAGCGTGAAAGACGGTCAGGTGATCGCTTTGTTAGACGGCAATCTTGCTCTTGCCGCCGAATCCGTTGAACAAGGCGTGCTCGATTTGCTCGAAAAAGCGAACGCCGCCGAATGTGAAATTGTGACCTTGTTTTACGGCGAAGAGATGACGCACGCTGAATCTAATCGCATTGCGGATGTAATTCGAGCAACTTACTCCAACCTTGAAATTGAAGTGCAAGAGGGTGGTCAGCCGCATTATCAATTTATTATTTCGATTGAGTAGGTAGATAGGTATTAAAAAAGTGACAGTCCCTTAAAGGCGACTGTCACTTTTTTTGTTTTATAAATTTATTTCCTGCGATAACTTTTTATTAACCCAATTCCGGCTTTGATCAACTCAACGCTTGCTACCACAATCACAAAAATCAAAACAATCGCGACAGACAAGTTGGAAATTCTCAAAAAGCCTTCTACGCCGATTGAAGAAGTATCTGGAATGTTTTCCAAAACTTCATTTGGCACAGTCAGCAGATTAGGCGTTCGCAACATGATAACCGCAAGGACGATTGTGCCAGTTTCCATTACAATTTTTACAATGCGCGTGATGGTATCCCATACGGCTTTGCGAAGCAGGTAAATATCCAGCAAGATTTCGATGATGAAGACTGTATTAATCCACGGCACAAATTGGCGGAAGATATCTGAGAAAATAGGAATGTTGAATATTCCATTGATGATTGCCAAGCCAATGAAGGTGAAGACAATTTCAAAAATCAGGTCAATCCGTTTGACTGCATCCGGATGAGGTTCTTTGGCGAGCGAGGCTGGGTCCCATTTATCTTCAAAATCTTCTTTGTTAATTCCCAAATCCGGCACAGTTCTTTCGAGGATGGCAAACGTGAGGACGATATATCCAAACGCGGCAACCAGAGTTGAAAATATTTTTGTTATCCAACCTCCAACAATCTCGGTCACAGCGCTGCCCATCAGCGGAGTTTGCGTCGCCAATTGGATAATCATTACGACGGTCAGACCAATGGTTACGCCAAAAAATACAAGCTTTAGTATTTTCAAGAAGATTGGAAAAAGACGCGGACCAATCAAGTATGGATGTGGGTTATAGGTCGTAGCCACTTCATCTGGCGAACCATATTCTTTTAATAACTCAATTTCCATAGCTTCATCCGCAGGTTTGCCAGCTTTTTCTGCGCGTTCTTCCAACATATCTTCTAATGTGGAGCGTAATTCTTTTTCAATATCTTCGCGCCCTTGAAGCGCCAAAAGACGCTTGCCTACTTCGCTTACATAACGGTCAATTAATTTCATTCTTTCTCCTTAAGCTAACATTTTTTTCATCACAGAAACAATGTCAGCCCATTCCTTTTTTAATTTGGGTAGAATCTTTTTTCCTTCGGCGCTGATGATGTAATAACGGCGCGGACGAGCTTCTTCCAACTTCCAAACGGACTCTAACAAGCCTTGCCCTTCCAGACGGCGCAAAAGCGGATACAGCGTTCCTTGGTCAACTTCCAACCCTTGATCGGAGAGTTGCTTCAATAGGGAATAGCCATATTGCTCGGCGCTTAATTGACTGAGCGCCGCGAGTACGATCACGCCGCGCCTCAATTCAAGGACAACATTTTCTAACGATTCGGTGTTTGCCATATCTCAACCTTTGTCGCATGATACTGTATATTACACAGTATGTCAAGGGGCGAATATCCTGTCATTGCGAGCCACGCTCTTGCTCTTCGTGGCGAAGCAATCTCCCACATAATCATGGGATTGCTTCGACCCTTCGGGTCTCGCAATGACGGGATGGTGTGTTAAACTCTTCCCATGAAAATCGGCGTCGTCACCGACTCCACTTCGGATTTACCTCAATATTTAATTGAGCGGCATGATATTCAGGTTGTGCCGTCTATTTTGATTTTGGAGGGGAAAGAATATGCCGATGGAATCGGAATCAGCCGCGAGGATTTTTATAACCGTTTGCCGGCGCTTCAAGGCAAGGCGACAACTGCCGCGCCTTCGATCGGCGATTTCCTAACGCCTTATCAGACGCTCTTCTCACAAGGCTGTGACCAGATCATCTCAATTCATGCCGCCGGGCAATTAAGCGCGATTATCAATTCGGCGCGGCAAGCGGCGAAAGAATTTGGCGATAGAGTCACCGTCATTGATAGCGGTTCGCTTTCGATGGGGCTTGGTTTTCAGGCCTTGGCGGCTGTTGAAGAAGCCGAATCAGGCTTAGGGTCGGCGCTTGAGGCGCTTGAGTCCACGAAGAAGAGATTGAAAGTCTATGCCGCGTTAGATACGCTGGAATATCTCAAACGCAGTGGGCGCGTGCCCGGCTTAGTTGCAAGCGTGGGCGGACTGCTTTCGATCAAGCCGATTATTGAAATCAAGGACGGGGAAGTGAAACCTGTGGGCGTGGCGCGGACAACCAAACAAAACGATGAACGGATTTTGAATCTTTTGCTGGAGGTTGGCGAAATGGAACGCCTCGCCATTTTGCATACCAACGCCGAAGCCCGCGCCAAGAAATTGTTGAGCGAATTAATGAGCCGCGCGAGAAGAAGCGTGCCGCGTGAAATTTTGTTTGTGAATGTGACTGCCGTGATTGGGACGCATTTAGGACCTAATGCCATTGGCTTTGCGGCGGTGAAAAAATAATCGTCTCGCGTTCTGTATCTCTTATGCGCCATGATAAAATCAGATATTATGCAACCATCCTTAGAGAAACTTCGTAAATTTTTTCGCCTAGAACATGAGAACAAATACCAAAACACCGCCATCATTGGCGGGCTTGCCAAAATGTTGGATTATTGGGAAGGGGAAGCCCGCGCTGACGCCGTCGCTGAAGAAGTGATTCAAGCCGTTGTGGCGCGTTTGCGCTCGTATGAGAAACTCAGCCCAGAGGGCCGCGCTGAATCGCTAAAAGGATTATGGAAACGGATTGGCGAAACGTACCCAGAAGCCAATCAAAAACCCCAGCCGGCGCCGCATCACGCCGCGCCCAAGCCTGCTCCTAGCGCTCAGGCAGAATCCACGCCGCGGCAAACCCAACCTCCGCAACAGCGCCAACCCAAAAGTAGACCAACGCCCGCTCCACGCACCGAAACTACGGCTGGCGCAAAACACAGCCAAACCCCGGCGGCTTTGAACGCTAAACTAACCGTGCTTCAAGGCGTGGGACCAAAAAACGCCGAATCCCTTGAAAAATTGGGAATGCAAACCCTCGGCGATATGCTCTATTATTTCCCGCGCCGTTACGAAGATTACAGCGAACTAAAACCTATCAATGCGTTGATGTATAACGATGTGGTGACGGTCTTGGGAAATATCACCAGCGTGCATAATCGCCCGATTCGCGGCGGCAAGGCTTCGATGATCGAGGCGATCATCAGCGATGGCACAGGCTCTTTGCGGATTTCGTTCTTCAACCAGCCGTGGTTGATGAATCGTATGAAATCCGGCGATTCAATTTCCGTCTCTGGAAAGATTGAGCAATATTTGGGGCGGCTAATAATGAATAACCCGGATTGGGAAACGGTGGATGTGGACAGCCTGCATACCAATCGCATCGTCCCCATTTATGCGCTCACCGAACGCATCACTCAAAAGTGGCTTCGCGGACAAATGAATCAAGTCGTTTCATTTTGGGCGCCCGCCGTGGTGGACGCTTTGCCCGAGAGCATAAAACTTTCTGCGCGTTTGGTCTCTTTGAGCGAAGCGTTACTGCAGGCGCATTTCCCTAACTCACAAGATAGATTGAAGGGCGCGCGCGAAAGACTCGCCTTTGACGAAATTTTTTATCTGCAAATGGGAGCGTTGCGTCAGCGGCGGGATTGGCAAGCTGTGGAAGCTCGGCGCTTCAATGTGACCGATGAGTGGGTCGCTGGACGTTTGGCAAATCTGCCCTTTAGCCTGACCGCCGCTCAAGAGAAAGTTTTCGGCGAGCTTCGTCAGGATTTAGATTCAGGCAAGCCAATGAACCGCTTGGTGCAGGGCGATGTCGGCTCGGGTAAAACAGTTGTCGCCGCATTGGGCGCAAGTATTGTAGTCGCCGGCGGGGCGCAAGCCGCCATTATGGCGCCGACGGCAATTTTGGCAGAACAGCATTATCGCAACCTCGTGAAGTTGTTAGGCGGTTTTCTGCAAGAGAGTGAAATTAAGCTCCTCGTTGGCGATACAAGTTCGAGCGAGAAAGAAGCGATCAAGACCGGCTTGGCAGACGGTTCCGTCAAATTAGTCATCGGTACGCACGCAATCATTGAGCCGGATGTCCAATTCAAAGATTTGCAATTTGTGACGATTGACGAGCAACATCGTTTTGGCGTGGAACAACGCGCCGAATTACGCAGTAAAGGCACGAACCCGCATTTGTTGGTGATGACCGCCACGCCAATTCCGCGCTCGTTAGCTTTGACCGTGTTTGGCGATTTGGATATTTCAGTTATTGATATGATGCCCGCCGGACGGCAACCGATCAATACGTTTGCGCTTCGTCCGCAGGAACGCGAACGCGCCTTCACTTTGGTTCGCAGTCAAATCAAAGACGGTAAGCAGGCGTTTATCGTTTATCCATTGATTGACGAAAGCGAGAAGTTGGATGCGCGCGCCGCGGTGGATGATTTTGAAATTTTATCGAAGGAAGTCTTTCCAGATTTGAAACTTGCCTTACTGCATGGCAGAATGAAACCGGCTGAAAAAGACGCAGTGATGACAAAATTCCGCGATAAGGAATTTGATATTCTGGTCTCTACGACTGTGATTGAAGTGGGCGTGGATGTCCCCAACGCTACGGTGATGTTGATTGAAGGGGCAGACCGCTTTGGCTTGGCGCAACTTCATCAATTGCGCGGGCGCGTGGGGCGCGGCGCAGATCAAGCCTACTGTCTATTAATCCCAACCCGCGAAGACGCAACTGAAAGTGAACGCCTACAAGCCTTGGCGCGAACAAACAGCGGTTTTGAATTAGCCGACTTGGATTTGAAGTTGCGCGGTCCCGGCGAGTTTTTAGGAACGCGCCAGACTGGCTTCGCTTCTACTTTGAAAATGGCGAGCATTACCGACGTGAAGTTGATTGAGAAAGCCCGCGAACAAGCGCAGGCTTTATTTGCCAAAGACCCTGAATTGCAAATGCCCGAACACGCTCTATTGGCTGAAGCCTTTGAAAGATTTTGGAACGGAACGAAGAGCGATATTAGTTAATTAGTTCGCTAGTTATCTGGTTGACTTGTTGCCAAAGCAAAACTAGATAACTAGAAAACTAGCAAACGAGCAAACTAGAAAACTAGAAAACTAGGAAACCAAATATGGTTAGAGCTTTATTCCCCGGAACATTTGACCCAATTCATTATGGGCATATAGATATTGCCAAGCGCGCCTCGAAACTTTTTGACGAAGTAGTTATGGCGGTTTACGATAAGCCGTTGAAAACGCTGACCTTTTCCCCCGAAGAGCGCATGTCTTTGGTGCAGATCGCATTTGAGCATAATCCTAAAATCAAAGTGACTGGTTACAGCGGGCTGACGATTGATTTTGCGCGCAAAATTGACGCGCAAGTGATTGTGCGCGGGTTGCGCGTTTTCTCGGATTTTGAATTTGAGTTTCGCATGGCTTTGGCGAATCAGCGTTTGGTCAAAGATGCGGTTGAAACTGTGGCGTTGATCACCGCCGAGCAACATACTTTTCTTTCATCTACTACGGTGCGCGAAATTGCCATGTTGAACGGCGATGTCTCGAGCATGGTGCCGCCGCATGTCGAAAAAGCGCTGAAAGCCAGAGTCGCTCAACTGGGCGGACCCACTCCGCCGAACGCCCTGCGCGATTAAAACTGGTCAAAAGATGGATGAAAGCACGCAAGGATTCTTCAATTCATGCGCGACTAATCTGTGCTAGAATTGGACTTATCAAAGGAAGCTTGTTACGAGTCGCTTATGGACATCTTGCAGTTGATTGACCGCTTAGAAGAATTATTTAACGACGCGAAAGCCGTGCCTTTCACGCACAATGTGATTGTGGATGAAGACCGCATGTTGGAGTTGATTGACCAGATGCGTATTGCCATCCCCGAAGAGGTGAAAAAAGCGCAACAGGTTGTCGCTCAACGTGACCGCGTAATGGCGCAAGCGCAAGAAGAGGCGAATCGCACTTTGCAGTTGGCGCGCGATAAAGCCGATCAATACGTTCAAAAAGACGTGATTGTACAGGAAGCCCAACGTCGCGCCGAACAAATTATCAGTCAGGCGCGCGGCGAAGCGGAAGCTACCCGCGCAGAAGCGGATAATTACGTTGTGGATACTTTGATGCAGTTGCAAGATCAAATCGCCAAGTTGAGCAATCAGGTTAGCAATGGGGTGCGGATGGTGCAGGAAGATCAGATGCGCAAATCCGGCGCGAGCGTTTCGGAGAGCGCTGAAAAATAAACGAATAACTAAAAAACGCCGAGTTCATCGGCGTTTTTTAGTCGTAAATATTAATTACTTACCTTGCGCACAGCGAGGAAACTTAGAAGTTGCGGCGCTGAAACTGCGTAACAGCAGTTAATTATTGAATTCAAAAGTGGGCATTCCGGTTACTTTGGTTTCCACCTTGAATAGCCCGCCAGAGAGGGGATATTGATTCAATTCCGCTGGGGTCATGCCCTTGCGCGCAGAAGTTACGTATAACTCGTTCATATTTTTTCCGCCAAAGACCGGACATGAACTTTGCAACGCGGGTATAGAAACATGCTCCAACAAGGTAGCAGTATTTGGATTCC
>JADLCG010000047.1 GCA_020847355.1 Anaerolineales bacterium
ACACGTCGTCCACCATGCGGCTATACATCAGCACTTTGACGACAACCTGACGTTGAATATATGGGTCGCGGGCTAAAAAGATCAGACCCATGCCGCCTTGCGCGAGTTGCTTTTCAATATCGTAGCGACCAATTTTAGAGATCATTTTTTGTCCTATGCGGTAATTTGAAACTCCGCTAGTATAGGTCAAATTTGCGCGCTTGGCAACTTACGATTTCCAAACCGTTCAAGGGCTTCCCGCCAGCCGGCGCGCTTTATCCGGCGTTTTCAGGCTAGGTAAGTTTGAGTCTTCTAGGGTTATCGCATATGGATTTTTATCCGCTAATCTGCGCCAATCTACGCGATTTTTTTAGAAAGATTAGCGTGAATTCGTGAAGATTGGCGGATTCTGAAACTAAATCACCAAAGGTTGGGTTTCAAGGTTTTCAAATGCGATTACCCTATTGAGTCTTCCGCTTCAAATAAACGCGATAATATGAGAAAATATATCAGGCTTTATCGGTAATAAGCCAAAGTTATTTTATTGGACGCAGATGAACGCGGATTGACGCTGATCAAAATCCCTGCTCAAGCCGCCGTCCTCGGCGGCGGGGACGCCGCCTTGAGCGATGGTTTGTAAAATTTATTTCAACCGACTACTTAATAAAGGATTTTTATGCAGACCTTAAACGATAATGAAATTAATCGGCAGGATTTAGTTGACAATGCGATCTACAATCTGCTTCAGGAGTTAAATCCTTCTGAGCGAAACATCGAATGGAACATTGAAATTATTGGGGAGATAAGAGACGTCATTCAAGCGTGGTTTGTTGAACGACTCGCCATAACAGACGAAATGTCTTTCTATCCATACATTGACATTGACGCAGGCTCCACAAAAACATCCGCTTAGACTAAAGTCGCCGTATATCCGCTGTGTTTGACGGCGGCGATGATCGCTTGGGCAGAAAGCTGCGTTTCGTCATATTCTACGGTCATTTCCAATTTATGATAGCTGGCGTTAATTTGCTTCACGCCGCGCAAGGTATCTTCCAGCGCTTCGAGTTTTAACGCGCAATTCGAGCAAGTGAGATCGGGGACTTTGAAAGTTTGTTTAATCATCAATGCCTCATTTTTTTATTCAAAGACAATTACGCCAGTGTACATGCCCATTGAGCAGGTGAATGGAATTTTGGTCCCGGCTTTTTGCGGCGGAAGATTCACTTCCACTGTGCCGGTGGCGGGCAATAATTGATAGAAGTTCAAAGCGGGGATGACAAAATCCCGCGCGCAGGAATAGGTTTCATTTGTGATCAACTGCAACGCCAACGCTTGATTCGCCGGAGCCTTAAGCGTTTGCGGAAAATACCCGCGATTGAGCACGCTAAGCGTCACTATGCCAGCCGTTTGCGGAACTTGAGTCGGGGCGGAGGTTAAAGCGCTTCGAGACGGGAACAGGTTACGGGTCAGGTTTTGAAACGCAAGCGGGGAGCCGATTAGGGCAAGTCCGCTGTTCAGGGTCACAAATCCTAAAATCAAAACTACGGCGGCGACAAAGCGCATAAAAGTTTTTTCAAGTTTCGCGCCTAATTCCGTCGTTAAGTAAGCGACGATGAAAAAGACGGGGCTGGTCCCCAGCGTGAAGGCAAACATCAATGCCGCGCCAAACATGGGACTGCCAGTCCCTAAGGCGGTGGCGAGCATGGCTTGGGTTACGCCGCAAGGGATGAAAACGGTCAGCGCGCCGAGAAATAATGGCGTGAAGGTCTCCACGCCTTTGGCGGTTTGACGGATATAGCGCGTGATAAATTTGGGCGGCTCGATTGAAAAGTAACGAAAGATGGGATGCACATTGAACATGCGCAGCCCATTGCCCAGCATGAAAACGCCGATAGCGATCATTAAGACCGCGCGTAAAGCTGGGCTAAACGTAAAGTAAGAGCCAAGCCAACCGAGCAAAGCGCCAAACACGGTGTAGGCGATTATTTTTGAAGTAAGAAAAAGTAAGATTGGGAAGGCGCTATTGACGCGCGCGGGCGCGCGCTTTTTGACGTTCTTCCCTTTTGTTAGGTTGGCGGCATAATCCTGCTCGATTTGTTGAGCCAGCGAGCTAGCCAATAAGCCGCCTTGAACCGCCAAACAACTCAGCCCGCCGGTGGTGAGTCCGGTCACAAAGGCGAGCGTCAGTTGGCTAGCCAAACTGACACTGCCAGCCAGCGGCGCTTCAGATTGAAACGCCAGGCTGATCAATGCTAGGGCAATCAATACCACGCCAATGGCGACAATCACTACGGGGTCAATCGGCGTTTTTTTTGTTTTCATGCAACCTCAAAGGTTTAGATTTTGACGTTCTTCAAGCGCAAGCTATTGGTAACTACAAAGATACTGCTAAACGCCATTGCGCCGGCCGCCAGCATCGGGTTCAAATAACCGAGCATTGCCGCCGGAATCAGGACGACATTATAAATGAACGCCCAGAATAAATTTTGTTTGATCGTCGTCACGGTTTTGCGCGAGAGGTGAATCGCGCGGCTCACGCCGCGTAGATCGCCGCTCATCAAAGTGACGGGCGCCGCCGCCATCGCCACATCTGTGCCGGTGCCAATCGCCAAGCCCACATCCGCCTGAGCCAGCGCGGGCGCGTCATTTACGCCATCGCCCACCATCGCCACAATTTGCGCGGCGGAGTTTTTATGCTGAAGTTTCTTAACCTCTTCAGATTTTCCTTCCGGCAGAACTTCAGCCAGCACGGTATCTATGTGCGCTTGTTTGGCAATCGCTTCGGCGGTCTTTTGATTATCGCCGGTCATCATCGCCACTTTCAAGCCCAACTTATGCAAATCGGCAATCGCTTCAAGCGAGCCGTCTTTGATCGTATCCGCTACGGCAATAATCCCAGCCGCAGTGTTATCTACGGCAACGAGCATGGCTGTTTTCGCTTCGGCTTGCAGACGATTCAATTCAACGTCTAACTTCCCTAAGGCAATGCCGCGCGCGTCAAACATGCGTTGATTGCCGACTAAAACGCCTCTCCCTTCGACCTCAGCCTGCACGCCATGCCCGGCTTCTGCCTGAAACCCGGCAGGTTCAGCCAAAACCAAACCCCGCGTAGTAGCTTCTGCCCAAATGGCTTCGCCCAGCGGATGCTCACTCCCCTTTTCAACGGAAGCGGCGAGGCGCAAGAGTTCGTCGCTTGTAATTTTGAATTCAGGATTCGTCACAATATCTGTCACCGCCGGTTGACCTTTGGTGATCGTGCCGGTTTTATCCAAGACCACTACATTCACTTTACCGGCGCGTTCCAGCGCTTCACTGTTTCTAAAAAGGATTCCGGCTTCGGCCCCTTTGCCAGTCCCAACCATGATGGCAGTCGGCGTAGCCAACCCCATCGCGCACGGACAGGCAATCACTAAAACCGCTACCATATAGATCAAGGCGCGCGTGAAGTTGTTTACGTCCGCGTGGGCGGGCAGAGCCGGACCAAAGAAATACCAGCCGCCAAAAGTTAATAGAGCAATCACAATCACAATCGGCACAAAGACCGCCGAGACTTGATCCGCCATTTTTTGAATAGGCGCCTTACTGCCTTGCGCGTCTTCCACCAACTTGATGATTTGCGCCAAAGCCGTCTCTTTACCAACTTTAGTCGCCTCAAATTTGAGCAAGCCTTGCTTGTTCATGGTTGCGCCAATTATAGGATCGCCGGGCTTTTTCTCTACGGGCAAAGATTCGCCAGTCAGCATGGATTCGTCAATGGAACTGCGCCCTTCAATCACTACGCCATCCACCGGAATTTTTTCGCCGGGTTTAACGAGGACAATATCTCCGACGCGCACATCGTCAATGGAAACTTCCGCCTCTACCCCGTCGCGTATGACGCGCGCGGTCTTGGCGCGCAAGCCCATTAATTTCTTGATCGCTTCGGAAGTGCGCCCTTTCGCGCGGGCTTCCAGATATTTTCCCAATTTAATTAGCGTGATGATCACCGCCGCCGTTTCGTAATAGACGTGTCCCATCAGCCAGCCAAATGTTACCGGCAGAGAATAAAAGAAAGCGGCAGAAGAGCCGAGCACAATCAGCACATCCATATTGGCGGATTTGTTGCGCAGCGCTTTGAAAGCGCCGACATAATATTGCCAGCCAACGTAAAACTGCACAGGCAATGCCAGCGCCAACATGATCCAATTGAACCAAGGCTTAGCTTCGCGCATCCCATCCATGATCATGCCGGAATAAAAGAAAGACGGGAGCAAACCAAAATCTTTGCTCATGGATAGCAAAAACAGCGGAACGGTAAAAATCAAGCCAACGATCAACAAGCGCCATTGTTCATTGATCTCATGCTCGCGCGCCAGAGCTTCGGCATCTTCCGCATTTCCGCCCAATTCGATGGCTTCAAAACCGGCGGCAGAGACAGCCCGGCGTAACTCGGCTTGGGTAATTATTGTGGGAACGTAAGTCACCCGCGCTTTTTCAGTCGTCAAGGTAACTTGCGCTTCCAAAACGCCATCCAATTGCGCGAGCGTTTTTTCTAAACGCCGCGCGTCGTTATCGTCCGCGAGGCGCTTGATGATTAAGTCCGCTTCGCCGGTGGCGACGCCGTAACCGGCGCGATTGACGCGCGCAATCACATCGGGCAAAGCAAGTTTATCCGCGTCAAAATCTACAGTTGCCCGCTCGGAAGAAAGGTTGACAACGGCGCTTTGCACGCCGTCTAATTTTTTCAAGTTGCGTTCTACGGTCGCCACGCAGTTGGCGCAGGTCATGCCGGTGATAGGCAAAGTGAGTTGTTTAGTTGAAGACATTTCTCGATCCTTTCTCAAGATTTTTGTTTTTCAAAAACCTGATCTATATTTAACTCGGGCAGTTCTTGCTCTAAAGCTTGCACTTCCCAAATTCTTGGAAGCAAACACCAGGCAATCGCCACGCCCGCTAAAATTCCAGTGATAAAGCGCATCCAAGCGTTGAATGAGCCAAGCGCATCGCCCGCATAAAACGCAGGCGTAAAAGCGTTATGCGTCAGCGCCGCCAACCAGGCATTTGAATCGCGGAAGCCGCTACCAATGCCCGAAAGATCGCTGATCATGTGCGTACCGCCATCCACTGCCATTGGGATGAGCCAAACGCAAAACCAAATCAAAGACAGCGGTTTGATTTTTTTGCGGGTTAGCGCGTAAAGTAACGCGAAGAACCAAACGCTGGTATAGAACGAAATCATCCGATCCGACCAAGCGACCTTCCAACCCATCGCGCTATTGCCGATAAATTGACGCAAGATCATCGGATTGTTTGTATCTTGCCAAGCGTTTTGGATCTGACTCAGCGAATACATGGTTTGTTCGCCAAAGAGGAAGTAAGAACGCTCAGGCAGTTGGTGGCAAAAAAACGAATAGACGAAATACAACGCCTTGCCTGCGCCCGTCCACCCTGCGTGCATGAGCGCGGGAGCCAGAAAAGGCAGAAAAACAAATAGTCCATAGCCAAGCATGAACCAAAAAAACCAATCGCGCAAAAATGCGGGAGTGTTTCGTTTGATCAATTGCGCGTTTTGCATAAGCCCTCGTAGTCAACCGAACGATCAAAAGCGAGAGGGGAATTTTCATCCCCTCTCTAAATTACAAAGTAATCAGCCCATCGGCGGGGTAGTTGATTTCAGTCAGCACGGCTTTGATCGCCTGTTCGCTGGCGGGCGCTTCAAAAGTAATCACGACTTTCTTGGTGGTTTCATCCGCCTTGACGGATTGCACGCCTTGAATTTCGCTAACTTCGGTTTCAATGGTGTGGGTGCAATGTCCGCATGAAATTGCCGGGACGTTATAAGTTACGGTAGTCATTTTATTTTCTCCTATTATTTTTTATAAAAGCGCATTTCAAAACGCGCGTTTTTTCATTTATTGAGTAACAACTAATTCGCCAACCATCCCAGCGT
>JADLCG010000048.1 GCA_020847355.1 Anaerolineales bacterium
ATTAATTCCGCGCCCAAGGCTTTGAGGATGGTGATACGTTCCGGGCTGGCATTGGCGGGCAAAGCTAAAGTGACGGGAATGCCCAAAGCCGCGCCAAACGTGGCGTATGAAATTCCCATATTACCGGAGGTGGAATCAAGCAGGCGTTTGCCGTTGCCTAAATTTCCAGCTTGCAGAGCCGTGCGAATGATATTGAGCGCGGGTCTATCTTTAACCGAACCGCCCGGGTTGAACCATTCGGCTTTGGCAAATATTTGAACTCGCGGCGACAGGTTCGAGGTCAGGCGGCGAAGCGGAAGGAGCGGCGTATTGCCAACATGCGCAGATAAACCATCCAGCGGGAATAAATTTGTAGTTACTTGAAAATCCAATACAGTCATATATTCTCTTAAATAAAATGCAGTCAACGGACAAACAAAAAGACGGCGAACAAACGCCACGCACATGCAATTCTGCAAGCGGGGGTCGTCCTACCGTCTGATTCCGTTGACTGCGGAGGTCTATCTCAGGCGGCGGCTACGAGCCCCGCGATAGACACAAACAATATAAATAGCTGTTCATAATTTTCATGATGTGAGGTATTTTACGTATCTTACCTGATTTGTCAATGTGCAAATTTGCCTTCGGGAGCTTAAATGTCTTACAATCGCCCGCTGACAAAAATCCGTTTTTTCGCGTGCTTACGTGTCTAAAAATAATTTCTGATAAGGTCTATTAAACAAAAAGGTAGATTGTTGCGGCAATCTACCTTTTTTGTTTTTACTAATTTTTGTTTTCTATAACTATTCTTCCTTCTTCGCTTCCATTTCTTTTTTATGCGCCTCAATAATCGGGCCCGCCACGTTATTCGGAACTGTATCGTAATGATCAAACTCCATCGTGAAGTAACCGCGCCCGCCCGTGATCGAGCGGATTTGAGTCGTGTAGCGCGTCATCTCCGCCATTGGCACATGCGCAATCACGGTAGTATTGCCGCGTTCAGTTTCTGTGCCTTGCACCCTTCCGCGCCGAGTATTGAGGTCGCTCATCACATCGCCCATGTTTGCGTCCGGGACGGTGACACGCACGACCATAATTGGTTCAAACAAAACCGGACCCGCGTCATGCACCGCGAGTTTGAAGGCTTCACGTCCGGCAATTTCAAAAGCCACAGGTTTTGAATCGACTTCATGCTCTTTGCCGTCAAAGACGATCACGCGCACGTTGTTCATCGGATAACCGGCAAAAGCGCCGCGCTCCATCGTCGCCTTGATAGATTTTTCAATTGGCGGCAAATAAGACCGCGAGAGGTTCATACCCACCAATTCATCCACAAAATCAAAATCGCCTTCGGGATAGGGTTCGATTCTCAAATGCACTTCGCCAAATTGACCGGCTCCGCCCGATTGTTTTTTATGGCGATATTGCGCCGTGGCTTTGCGAGAAATTCCTTCACGATATGGAATCTTCGGTTCATGCGTCGCTAAGCCCACCTGAAATTTTGTCTGCGCGCGATGTAAAGCCACGTCAATTTGCTGATCGCCCATGCCTTGCAAGACTGTTTCGTGAGTCACCGGATCGTTTTGCCAAGTGAGCGTTAGGTCTTCTTCGCAAAGGCGCGAGAGCGTGGATGAAATTTTCGCCGCATCCGCTTGCGTTTTCGGCGTGACCGCCACGCGATACAACGCCGCCGGGAAGTTCGGGGCTTGAATCGTCAGCGGATGATTTTTATCGCAAAGCGTATCGCCGGTGGCGGTGACGTTCAATTTAGAGACGGCGGCAATATCTCCCGCATGAACTACTTTCGCAGGGAGCGCTTCTTTGCCGCGCTGAAAGTGCAAGCCCGCCATGCGTTCATCCGCCCCTTTTGACTGATTCCACACATGCGCATCCGCTTGCACACAGCCGGAATACACGCGGAAATAAGTCATCTTGCCGACAAACGGGTCGGCGGTTGTCTTCCAAACATAGGCGGCTAAAGGTTCAGAGTCGCTTGGCTTTAATTCCTCTGCGCCAGATTTTCCTTGAGCGGATCGCTTTGGAGCGTTTTGGGGCGCAGGAATCAGATCAATGATGTCGTTGAGTAAAGCGATTGCGCCAATTTCATGCCCGCCCGCCGCGCAAAAGACCGGCACAAATTCTCCGGCGTAAACCACATCTTCCAGTCCACGAACCATTTCCGCGTCTGAGAGCGAGCCGTTCTCAAGATATTTTTCCATCAACTCGTCTTCGCCTTCCGCCGCCGCTTCCACCATCGTAAAGTGCGCTTTCTCTGCCGCTTCTTTTAATTCAGCGGGAATTTCGCCGGTGGTTTTTCCGTCTCCCAAATAGGCTTTCATGCCGATAATATCCACTACGCCTTTGAAATCCTGTTTCGCGCCAATCGGCAGGTGAACTTGAATTGCGCGTTTCCCGTGCGCATGAACAAACTCGTCAATTGCGTTATACGTTTTTTCATAATCGGCGTTTTCACGATCCAACTTATTGATCACGAAAAAGCGCGGCAAATTGAATTCGTCGGCATAACGCCAGGCAATTTCAGTCCCCACTTCGATCCCCGCCACAGCGTCCACTAAAATAATCGCGCCGTCTGCCACGCTCAGGGCGGAGATGATCTCGCCGACAAAATCTGTGTAACCCGGCGCGTCAATCACATTAATTTTATGTTCGCGGTGTTCAATTGGAATTACGCTTGAATAGATAGAAATTTTTCTACGGCGCTCTTCATCGTCATAATCCGAAAGCGTCGTTCCGTCTTCGACTTTCCCCAAGCGGGTAGTTGCACCCGTTGCGTGTAAAAACGCCTCAACCAGCATGGTCTTACCCGCGCCTCCATGTGAAACCAGCGCGACGTTCCGTAAAAACTCGGTGGTATACTCTTTCATGGAATCAGCCCTTCCTAAATGAAATAGGTTATCAAGCTAGCGTTATGATTGTAAAAGAACTTAAATGAATTGTCAAAGCGGGCAGAACCAAATAAATTTATGAGGTAAATTCGCTTGGGTACTTTTATCAACTACTATTCGTTTCTTTTGGTCAGCTTCGGCATTATCGGCGTCGCCGCGCTGGTCTTACTCACCCACAAACCCAAACTCAACGATTACATTTCTTTCGGCATTATCGCCTTCATCACCATTATGACCTGGGTAATTCTACATCCGCGTCAAACGCCGCTGATGGGCGATTCTAAAAACGTTCTCAATATGATCGGCGCCGGCACGCCGGTCTTGCTTGAATTTCAATCGCCGTATTGCATCAGTTGTACGCAAATTAAACCGGCGGTGGATCAACTGGAACGCGAACTTTCCGCGCAAGTCAGCATCGGTCCGCAATTGCATATCCTGCGCGTCAACGTTCAAAATCAAATCGGCAAAGACCTCGGCTCCGTGTACGGGTTTCAAGCCACGCCCACTTTCATTTTTTTTGACGCAGACGGCAAAGAACTTTGGCGGCAGATCGGCAATTTTGACCCGCAAAAAGTGCGCGACTCTCTAAAGTAATACCGCGCCGCTTACCCCGCTCAAACTTGATCAGTTTCAACTGGCATTTTCTTCCCCCTCGACATTCTTCTTTTTATGAAACTCCTCTTCTTGTTTTTAGATGGCATCGGTCTCGGCGCAAACGATTCAGCGCTCAATCCATTCGTCCGCGCAAAAATGCCCCATCTTGAATCTTTGCTGGGAAATCAGAAACTCATCCAAAATTCCGCGCCATTTGAAAGCGAACAAGTTACGCTCCTAGCCGTTGATCCTAACCTGAGCGTAAAAGGCTTGCCGCAATCTGCCACAGGTCAGGCTGTATTATTAACCGGAATCAACATACCCCAAGAACTTGGTTATCATTACGGTCCCAAACCAAATCCTGAAGTCGCTCAGTATTTAGAAGCTGAAACGCTCTTTCATAAAGTTATTGCCGCCAATCAAAAAACCGCTTTACTAAACGCTTATCCGCCCAATTATTTTGAAGGCATCGAATCCGGCAAAAGGTTATATTCATCCATTCCATTGGCGCTAACCAACGCCGGCGGCGCGCTCTTCA
>JADLCG010000049.1 GCA_020847355.1 Anaerolineales bacterium
AATCTTTAGCCGGCTTTTTAGAAAATAAAAATCACCCGCGCTTTGACGCAATCTTCGCCGGCGATGACGATGCGGCAATCGGCGTATTGACCGCCTTGCGCGAACATAACTATCGCGTACCGGAAGATGTTTCCGTAGCCGGTTTTGATAATTCAGGTTTCTCAGCGTTCTTAAATCCCCCACTCACTACAGTTTCCGCTCCCACCGAAGAAGTTGGCAGAATTGCGGCGGAACGTTTATTTTCTCTCTTCGATAAGCAGTTCACCGAGGATATTACGCTACTCCCAACAGAACTGATCATTCGACATTCATGCGGTTGTCTTCCATGAGCGCATTTATTTAGAAAGGAGGCGGTGTCCCTACCCATATTTTTCCCGCCATTTCAACGATTTGTAATTTCATAATTCAACATGAGGAGAAAATAGACAATGAAAAAGCATTTAGCGACATTATTCGGTCTGCTGATCATCGCTTCAATGATCTTAGCCGCCTGCGGCAGTAAATCTGCGGCGCCCACCGAAGCCGCCTCCGGCGAAAAAGTGAAAATCCGCTGGTTTGTCGGTCTCGGCACCGGCACAGACCCAGAGCAAGTCACCACACAAGAAGAAGTTGTCAAAGACTTCAACGCTTCACAAGATAGAATCGAATTGGTTCTTGAAGTTGTTCCTTACGATGCCGCCCGCGACACACTCTCCACTCAAATCGCCTCTGGCGCAGGTCCAGATATCGTTGGTCCAGTCGGCTGGGATGGCTCCAATGGTTTTCACGGTCAATGGTTGGATATCGCCCCCTATCTCAAAGAACTCAATTTTGACTCTTCGATTTTCGACCCGGCGTTGATGGCTTTCTATCAAACCGAAGAAGGTCAAGTTGGTTTGCCGTTCGCAGTCTTCCCCGGCGGCATGTTCTACCGCCCCGACATGTTCGACGAAGCCGGCTTGAGCTATCCTCCCCAAGTGTACGGCGAACAATACACCATGCCCGATGGCTCTAAAGTGGATTGGAACTGGGAAACCGTCACCAAAATTGCCAAACTCCTCACTGTAGACGAGAACGGCAAAAACGCCACCGAAGAAGGCTTTGACCGCACCAAGATCGTTCAAGTTGGCTATGCCCCGCAATATCAAACCATCCTCGGCATCGGCACCTTCTATGGCGGAGCCGCCAAAATCTATTCTGGCGACGCCAAAGGTTCTTACCAATCCAACGTGCCGGATAGCTGGAAAGAAGCTTGGAAGTGGTATTACGATGGCATGTACGGCGCTGAGCCGTTCATCGCTACCGGTCCTCTCGCCACCGCTCCTGAATTCGGCAACGAAGACGTTTTCAACGCTGGTAAAAGCGCAATGGCGCTCAGCCAAACTTGGTACACCTGCTGTTTAGGAGATTTAAGCAAATCCGGCGCGCAATTCCAAATTGGTATTCAACCGCTGGGCAATGCGGACGGCAAAGTTCACGGTCGTATTGACGCCGACACCTTCCGCATTCTCAAGAGCAGTCAGCACCCCAAAGAAGCCGTTGAAGTGCTCACCTACTTGGTCACCACCGGCGGCGACAAACTGCTCCCCGTCTATGGCGCCATGCCTGCGATCGCTTCCAAGACCGATGCTTTCTTTGAAAAGAAATCTGCCGATTACGCTTTCGTCACCAAAGAAAGCTGGAATGTCTTCACCCAAGGTTTAGCCTACCCAGACACCCCAAGCGCGGAACAATATCTGCCGAACTCGATCAAGGCTTATGCGCGCTTCGCCACCTTCTTGGATCTGTTGAACAACACCGATAACGTTGACTTTGACGCTGAATATCAAAAGTTGATTGACGATATCAACGTGCTTTACAACGAGTAATCCACGAACTAAAGTTTTATCAGGCAAGCCGACGAAAAGTCGGCTTGCCTAACTTCTCACTGCCTGCCATCGAACAAGGAGCGCTTCATGCTTGAGGAACTTTCTAAATTCCAAAAACCAGATTCCATCGGTTCTGTTCGCACACTCTCGCCCATTGCGCGGCGCGAAATGCGCACGGGACTCTCCTTCATCTCGCCTTGGTTATTTGGGTTTCTGGCGTTCACGCTCCTGCCCATGTTAGCCACTTTGATCTTCAGCTTTTTAGATTTGAAAATTACCGACGGAATTTTTAGCGCGCCTAAATTCGCCGGCTTTGATAATTATGTGCATTTATTCCAAGACCCGCAAGCTGGCATCAATCCAGCCACCTGGTTTAACAGCAAAACTCCCGGCTCGCTTTTAATCACGATCAAGTTCGCGCTGATCGCTCTGCCGATTGGCACGTTTTTTCCGCTGTCGTTAGCTTTGCTAATGAACAACAAACATCTCAAAGGGCAATTTGCCTTCCGCACTTTATTTTATATGCCGTATGTCGTGCCGTTCGTCGCCAGCGTATTTTTATGGGGCGGCATGTTGAATTCCGAAAGCGGCTGGGTCAATCGCGCTTTGGAATATCTGGGCGTAGCGCACGCTAATTTGCCACAATGGGCAAACGACGTCAACTGGGTTTACCCAACCTATGTGATCATGGGCATTTGGGGCGTCGGCAATTCCATGCTGATCATGCTCGCCAGTCTGCAAGGCGTACCCACCGAACTTTACGATGCGGCGAAGGTGGACGGCGCCAGCGCTTGGAAAATTCTTTGGAACATCACCTTCCCAATGATCTCGCCGGTCATTTTCTATAACTTAGTTTTGGATATCATCGGCTTGTTTCAATATTTCCTCGTGCCTTTGGTGGTCAACAGCGGCACGGGTCGCCCGGGCGGCGCAACCATGTTCTACAACTTATATTTATATAAAACCTTCTTCACCTATCAGGACATGTCTTACGGTTCCACGCTGGCTTGGTTCTTATTTGTAATTATTTTGCTAATTACCATCATTTTATTTTCAACGTCCAAATACTGGGTGTACTACGCAGGCGAATCGAAATCGTAACAGGAGCAGGCATGAATAAAAATATAAAAAACGGCGTTAGCGCGCTAACCGTAACCACCTTCGTTCTGGGCATCCTGGTCGTCTTTCTTTCGCCGTTCGTGTTTATGGTTTTCACTTCGCTCAAGCCGAAAGAGCAAATTTCAATTGTTAACGCCCCGATCTGGCCCGCCGCACAGCCTAAATATGAATATAACGGCGAACAGTTAGACATTTTCACCGTACCATTGAACCAATGCGCCGGGTTTGACCCAAACAGTTCCGCCTCCAAATCTTTAGCGCTCACCAAGAAGGGTCGTCAGGAAAGTACCTTCATTGATCCAGACGATCTCGCCAAAGGCGAATTCGTTTGCGCCGTCTCATGGCGCGCGCTAGACCGCCCGTGGAAATTATCTCTGGCTTGGTCTAACTACGCCGAGGTTTGGGAAAAAATTGATTTCCTACGCTTAATTAGCAATACGGTTTTCTATGCAGTGGTCACTATGCTCGGAACGGTGGTTTCCTGTATCTTGGTAGCCTACGGTTTTGCGCGTTTTCGCTTCCCCGGGCGCGATACGCTCTTCATCATCCTAATCGCCACTTTATTTTTGCCGGGCGCGGTGACGATCATCCCAACGTATTCCTTCTGGCAAAAACTTGGTCTGGTTGGCACATGGTATCCGCTGATCATTCCGCATTTCTTCGCCAACGCCTATAACGTCTTCCTCTTCCGTCAATATTTTCTAACCCTGCCGCGTGAGCTGGACGAATCTGCAATGATGGACGGCGCCGGACCTTTACGCATTTTATGGTCGTTGATCATTCCGCAATCTTATCCAGTGATCATCGCAGTCGTTGTCTTTCACATTGTCTTCGCGTGGAACGATTACTTCGGACCGTTGATCTATCTCTCCACCGCGAAAGATAACTGGCCCATCTCAGTGGCGCTTTCCACCTTCAACGGCATTTATGGCAAACAACCGCAAATGATCCAAGCCGGTTCATTGATGGCGATCGTTCTGCCGGTGATCCTATTCTTAATCGCCCAGCGCTTCTTCGTGCAGGGAATTGTGATCACGGGCGTTGAGAAATAAAAACCAAAAGTTAGTATTCAAGGAATTGATATGTTAAAAGTAGCTGTCATTGGCGGAGGCTCCACCTACACGCCTGAACTGATCAATGGCTTTCTTGCTAGAGTTGAGAAATTTCCAGTCACTGAACTCTGGTTGATGGATATTGACGCAGAACGCTTGAAAGTTGTCGGCGAGTTCGCGCAACGCATGGTCATAGCCAAAGGTTCGCCGTTCAAGGTCATCCTGACAGCCGATCAACGCGCCGCCGTCAAAGATGCGGATTACGTGACGACACAATTGCGCGTGGGTCACATGGAAGCTCGCAAACGCGACGAATATCTCGGATTGCGGCACGGGCTAATCGGTCAGGAAACGACCGGCGTAGGCGGCATGGGCAAAGCCTTACGCACCATCCCGGTCATTTTGCAAATCGCCAAAGATATGCAAGAACTCGCCAAGCCCGGCGCAATGCTGGTCAATTTCACCAATCCGGCTGGGTTGGTGACGCAAGCCTTGAGTCAATACGCCCCAGAGACGCCTTCAGTCGGAGTCTGCAACGTGCCGCTCAACGCCAAGATGAATATCCTTGAAAAGCTAGAACAAGCCACCGGTAAAAAAATTGAGCCGGAACGCGCCGAGTTGAAAACGCTGGGGTTGAATCATCTTTCATGGCATCGCGGCTTCACTGTGGACGGCGAAGACGTTTGGTCTCAAGTCATTCACGGTTATATTGAAGAATTAAAGAAAAGCGAGCGCCCCGAATGGGATCCGCGCTTAATTGAAACCCTGCAAATGATGCCAAATTATTATTTGCAATATTTTTACAACACCGATAAGAAATTGAAAGAACAGGAAAAGTGGCCCCCTTCCCGCGCAGAAGAAGTCATTGAAGTAGAAAAGGGCTTACTCCGCGATTATGCCAACCCAGCCCTCAACGAACCGCCAGCGGACTTAATGAAACGCGGCGGCGCGTATTACTCCACAGTGGCGACGCAACTGCTCAACGCGCATTACAACGATCTCGGCGAAACGCACGTCGTTAACATCAAAAACGGCGATGCAGTCAAAGCCTGGCCCGCCGAATGGGTTTTGGAAATTCCTTCAGTTGTCAAAAAAAGCGGCATTCAACCTCTCCCCGCCGAGCCGCTCCCAGTCGCCTGTTTCGGATTGATCTCCGCCGTCAAAGCCTACGAACTGCTCACCGTAGAAGCCGCAGTGCATGGCGACCGCGATGCCGCTTATCAAGCTTTGCTCGCCCACCCGATTGGACCCAAAGCCAGTCAGGTGCAAGCGGTTTTAGACGATCTGCTTGAAACGCATCGTGAATATCTTCCGCAATTTTTCAAGTAAACAAATTATCAATAACGACTAGAGAGTCAATGGCTTATTATCTCGGTGTGGACATCGGCGCCACTAAAACTTTAGCATTAATTTGCGACGAAAACGGAAACTTCATCAGCGATGGGCAAAGCGGACCCGGCAACCATGAAACTGTCGGGCTGGACGGCATGGAAAACTCCATCCGCGAGGCGCTCACCGCCGCGCTCACCGGCGCGCAAATCAGCCTCGATCAAATTCAAGGCGCGGGCTTTGGCATTGCCGGATACGATTGGTATTCCAAAGAAGCCGTGATGAAAAACGTGATTCAAAAAATCGGCGTGCAAGCGCCGTTCAAAATGGTCAACGACGTGACGCTGGGTTTGCTCGCCGGAACCAGCCAAGGCTGGGGCATTGCGGTCGTCTCTGGCACGGGTTGCAACTGTCGCGGCTGGGATCGTGAACATAAACGCGAAGGTCGCGTCACCGGCTACGGCGTGAGCATGGGTGAAGCCGCCGGCGGCACAGAGTTGATCAACCGCACCATGCACTACATTGGCTACTCTTGGACCAAACGCCTCCCGCCCACCGCATTAATTCCGGCTTTCATTGAAGCGGTTGGCGCGAAAAATGTTGAAGACCTCATCGAAGGCTATACCGAAAATATTTATGAAATCAACGCGGAATTCGCCCCGCTGGTTTTTCAAGTCGCCGAACAAGGCGATCCTATCGCGCAAGACCTCGTCCGCTGGGCTGGCGCTGAACTGGGCGAAATGGCAAACGCCGTAGCGCGGCAACTCAACTTTGAAGATCTGGAATTTGAAATCGCATTGATCGGTTCCATGTTCAAAGCTGGAGAAGCGCTCATCCAGCCCATGCGCCAAACCGTGCACGCCGTTGCCCCCAAAGCCAACCTAATTCCAGTTGAAGTCCGCCCGGCGCTGGGCGCAATTTTGCTGGGGATTGAAGCCGGAGGGATCGCCCTCACCCACCAACAGCGCGACAATATCAAAGCGGTATTTGCCTAATGAAAAAAATCGCCTCTTTCCTCACCCTTTGCTTGTTATCTCTTTCATGGACAGCCTGCACCCCTATGCAAACCTCCCCCTCCTCAACCGATTCCTTTCGCATCGTCGCCTACGCAACCGACGCCATCATCGCCGAGCTAATCCCCTACGATAAATTGACGCACATCAATTACTCCTTCCTCATCCCCCATTCAGACGGGACTTTCGCCACGCTCAACAACGCTTGGAAGTTGAAAGAGATTGTCGAAAACGCTCACCAGCAAAATGTCAAAGTCAGCATCGCGGTTGGCGGCTGGGGCTGGGATAATGAATTCGAGCAGATGGCGGCTTCCCCTGAGTCGCGTAGCGCTTTCGTCAAGAACTTAACCGCCTTCGTGGCGGAATATCAACTCGACGGCGTGGATATTGATTGGGAATATCCCGACCCGGGCGAATCCGCGCAAAACTTTTTAGCCTTAATGCAAGAGCTAAGAAAAGCCTTGCCGGATAAATTGATCAGTACCGCCACCATCGCTTACGGCGACGAGACCGGTTTGGGCATCCCCAAAGAAACGTTTGACCTCGTGGATTACGTCAACGTGATGACGTATGACGGGAAAATTCACGGAAGCCTGACCGAATTTGAGGAAGGTCTAAAATATTGGACGGCGCGCGGCGTGCCGCCAAAGAAAATCAATATCGGCGTGCCGTTTTATACGCGTCCCAGCGAAGTGACTTTCGCCAACCTCGTCAAAGCCGACCCCGCCGCCGCGCAATTAAACTCTTTCTCTTATTTAGGTTCGGTTGAGAATTACAACGGCATCCCGACTGTTAAACAAAAAACTGAAATCGCTATGCAACAAGCCGGCGGCATCATGTTTTGGGCGCTGGACCATGACGCACAAGGCGAGTTCTCGCTGGTCAAAGTCATTTACCAAACCGCTCACCCATAATTGAGCCGTGACCAAACAATTAATTGTCAACGCCGACGATTACGGACGGACGCGCGCGGTTTCGCGCGCGATTCGCGCAGCGCACGCCAACGGAATAGTAACTTCAACAACCTGCATGATGAATCTGCGCGGCGTGGCGGATGAAATTGCTTTGGCGCAAAAAGAAACGCCAAAGCTTGGGCTGGGAGTCCACTTGACGTTAACCGCCGACCAGCCTCTGGTTAAGCGCGAAGCGCTCCCCTCCATCACGGACGCAAACGGGAATTTTCTCAAATTAAATATTTTCAGCGCGCGCCTGTCACAAATCAACCCTGCCGAAGTTAAGTTGGAATGGCGGGCGCAAATTGAAGCGTTTCTTCAAGCCGCCGGACAAAAGCCAACGCATTTGGATTCGCATCATCACACTTCGTATTTCAGCGCCGCGTTATTGCGCGCCATGTTGGAACTGGCGCAGGAATTTGAATGCGCCATTCGTTTACCGTTTGAACATGCCAGCCAGACGATGACCGGCGTGCCGCCCGAATTGGTTGAATCAGCCAGAACCTACGTCCCGCAACTTTTAGGCGAATTCAATCCGCCGCGAACGCGCGGCTTCTTCGCAAA
>JADLCG010000050.1 GCA_020847355.1 Anaerolineales bacterium
ATCATCCAAGAAAGAACCGGCTGGGAGCGGGAAAAAATCGTCCAATGGGCGTTGAGTCATGCGCTCTTATCCGCTTGGTGGGACGTTGAAGAAAATATGCAGTCTAATTTTTCTTTGGAATGCGCAAAAATTTTCTTGACACTAAAATGAAACATGGCTTCTTACAGAAGCCATGTTTCAGCATTTATAAAATAAAAATTAAAGGCCAAGAATACTTAACACGGCATAAGCCAAAGCCAGCCAAGGCGCGAGGGTCGCTAAAATCGGGACGAATGCCCCAAGCCCAGTGCATAAAAAGAACAACCACATACACCAACCAGAAATCGTTTTAGGAAGCGTAATATTCATTTCAAACTCTCCTTGGAAGAATAGTACCGGCAGAAACGCCAGTCCGTAAATGACAACACTCACGCCTTGCAAATAGTTACGCGGGGCAAAATCATCTGACCGTTCCCTGCTCTACTTTTAGGTACATAAAAGCGGATATGCTATACAAAAAAACGAGGCTTTTACGCCTCGTTTTCTGTATAGCAATTATTTATGATCTAATCATCATTCAGGGAAGCAATTGCGCGAAGCAAGCCAAAAAGCAGTACGCCCAATTTCATACCTTCTCCAGCGGTGATGGCTGTCTCGCGTTCGTTACGTTCTGCTCGGCGAGAGAGAAGTAGCGCGGCAATTAATCCGGTTAGCGCGCCAATCAGCGTACCGCCTAAAATAATTCTGCTTTTGTTCATGGAGTCATCCTTCCAATAAAATCTTTGACGTTTTCGAGCCAAGCATTCAAGCCAATCACCGGCTTAACCAGCATATCTGCCCCGCGGATGATATATCCGCGCGCAATGTAAACATAATCCTGCGCGATGCCGGTGTAATAAGGCAAAGCGCCAAGCCCGCGAGCTAGGAGGTAAATACTGCCAATTAAAATCGCCAGCACAAGAATACCGGCAATAATGACCGGAATCAAAATCCACATCGTGGAAATTGCCGCCCAACGCCCCACATCCCCGCCTTGATTGAAGGTAGCCAAGCAAATCAGAACAATCAAGCCAATCATCAGCAAACTGGCACTAATCACCGGCAAGATGATTTGCCTAGTCACCTGTTTACGATGTTGAAGATAGGAGTAACGCTCTACTTGCGGGATTTGCGCTTTCATTGAGGATATTTTAGCATGAAATAATAACGCCGCCTTTTGATTTACAGATCAATTTCAAAATTTTGCTTGATACAAGTCCCTTGTTGACCTTGGTTAGAGCATAAGGTGATGTTAATTTTTATTTTATGACCCGTTGGATCATAAGCAAAAGCCGGGGCGCTGACGATAAACGTATCGCCTGGCGAGAGCAAGTCTTTGGTCGTCGTTTTACTGCATCCGTCGTCATCTTTGAAGCCGTTGGCAAGGTCTTCGAGCGTGATGCCGGTGGTCATATCTCTAACCACCACGTCAACGGACTTAAAGGCGAGCAGTCCATTATTTCTAATTTTCAGATCCAGCCACCAGTTGCCAGAGCAGGTATCCAAGCCAGAGTAAGTAACGACAAAAGAAGGGAAAGCCGTTCCGGTGGCTGTGGGCGAAGGCGTATTAGAAGCGGTGGGCGTGGGCGGAGGCGTGAACATTGGTAAGGCGGAAAGGTCCCCCACCAATGCGGCATATTTTCCCCATAGCCAACAAAACTCATCTCCAGAAGAATCCGGGTTTTTTATATACCAAAATTCGCCGCTCGGGTCACGCGCATATACTTGGGCTACTTCGCCGATCAGTAAAGCGCCTTCATAGTCATAGACTTTGCCGGGTCCATTGCGGCAATTCGTCGCCACAGAGACGGTAATCAGGGCAGTTTGAGCGGTGGGCGTAAAAAGTAAAGTGGGCGTCAGCGTTTGCGTAGGCGCAGTTGTGGCGGTAAAGGTCGCTGAAGGAGTAGCCGTATCCGCTGGAAGCGTTGGTTGAGCCAAAGCGGTTTGAGACAAAGCAACTGCGGCAGTTTCCGCGATTACCGTTCCGAGGTCTGGAATTTGTAGCGGCGCAGGGGTAATTGGACTCGTCGAGCTACAAGCCAAAGAAGCGCTCAATAAAATAAAAATAGAAAGATGGACGAATTTCAACTTACGCATACAGACTCCTTTATAACCAGACGTTCGGGCTTTATGGATTGTTCCAGATCAAGTAACCTTTGGCAAGCCATTTATTTTTGATTGAAACGTCAAAGCCGTAGCTTGCCAGTTTCTGAGATGCGGCAATGAACCATTGTGGGTCTCCAAAAATTTTGGCGTGAGAGGTTTCCGCGCAGGCGCGCTTCCACGCTTCAAAGAAATTGAAAATCCGCTCCCCTTTGACCATGCGATGAATATAGTTTTTGGGCAAAATGGTTTGAAATTCTTCCGCGTCAAAATTCATTTTGAAGTTGGTGCTGAAGATCAGGGCTTCCATTTTCCAAGTTGGCGCTTCTAATCTTCTGGCTAAATTTGCCGCCCAAATACTCCCAAAAGGGTTTGACGTGCCTTCAATCATCAAGCCGTTGGGCAAAACATATTGAGCCAACTGCTGATATGCCGAGCTGAAATCTTTTTCTGCATATTGACGCAAAACATTAAAAGCGCGAATCAATCTGACGCTTTCGCCGGGTTGCATGGGCAAGTTAAATCCGCCTAGCCGAAAGAGTGTTTTCTCATCGGCAAAAGGCAGCGCCGCTTCAACGCGCTCTTGATCAATTTCTACGCCAAGGATTTTCAGATTGGGATTCACCTTCCGAAAGCGTGCGGCGCTTTCGAGCGTGGTGCGCGGATCAAAACCGTAGCCAAGATCAATAAATAGAGAATCGCTGAACAGGTTATCGGTCCGCGTGAGGAGCGCAGGCTCGTAAAGCAGGATGAAGTTATCAACTCGGCGTAATCTATTTGAGGCGGTTTTCCCGCGGGTAATTTGTCCCACAGGTTTTTTAGTAACGGCTTTCTTCATGCGTTTGATTATAAAAGGAATATAAAATAAAAAAGACCTCGAAGAACTTCGAGGTCTTTTTGCCGTGAATAAGTTAATCGCCAGCGGTGGGGTCGGGCAATTCCGCGATTTCAGAGTCGGCGACGCCGGTTCCGGTTTCGGCAAATTTCCCGTGAATAAAGCCTGTGCCAGCCGGGATTAATTTACCGATGATCACGTTCTCCTTCAAGCCAAAGAGCGGGTCAACGGTGGAGCCAATTGCGGCGCTCGCCAAGACCTTGATGGTGTGCTGGAAGGAAGAAGCGGAGAGGAAGGAATCGGTGCTGAGCGAGCCTTTGGTAACGCCGAGCAATACTTCGCTAAAGCGCGCCGGGGTTTTGCCTTCCGCTAAAAGTTGTTCGTTGATTCTGCGAATCTCCAAACGATCTACCGGATCGCCGGGCAGGAATTTGGTATCGCCTGGGCGCGTCACTTGGACTTTGCTCATCATCTTGCGGATGATGACTTCAAAGTGTTTATCATGGATGTTCTGCCCTTGCGAGCGATACACTTTTTGAACTTCGCTCAAGAGATATAGTTGGCAGGCTTCGCGTCCTTGAATTTTCAAAACGCGATGCGGGTTAAGCGAGCCTTCCGTCAGCGGTTGACCGGCTTCGACATGCGCGCCGTCTTTCACCAAGAGACGGGCAGTGTTTGGAATCTCTTCCAGAATCTCTTCGCGTTGTTCGTAAGAGACGATGATTTTTTGATCTTTCTTTTCAACCGCCACGCGTCCGGCATGTTGCGCGACAATCGTGGCTTTATCTTTGGAAGCCAACGTTTCGCCAACTTGCACTTCAGATTCGTCTTTGGCGACGAACTTCCAATCTTCCGGGATGACGTATTCATCGTGAATCATCTCGGCGTGTTCGATGTGCAGTTCGCGCATATCGGCGTATTTTTCAGAGGCGGTCACGCGGATTACGCCGCCAATTTCAGCCACAATCGCTTCGCCTTTCGGCTGTTTACGGGCTTCAAATAATTCTTCCACGCGCGGGAGACCCGTCGTAATATCGGAAGCGCCGCCCGAACTCGCCACGCCGCCGGTGTGGAAGGTGCGGAGGGTTAGCTGGGTGCCGGGTTCGCCAATGGATTGCGCCGCAACGATGCCGACAGCCGAGCCAAGTTCGACCATTGCGCCGCGTCCCAAATCTAAGCCATAGCATTTGGAACAAATCCCGTGCTTTAATTCGCAGGTGTGCGGCGAACGAACTTTGACTTCCGTAATTCCGGCGGAGACGATCTTGCGCGCCAGTTCGTGTGAAATCACGTCGTTGTACTCAGCCAACACTTCGCCGGTTTTAGGGTGCACAACTTGTTCGGCAATCAGACGGCTGAACATGCGGTTGGCTAAAGTTTGTCCGGCAATATCGTCAGATTTGCGGAGGATCACGCCATCATGCGTGCCGCAATCATATTCGTTGATGATGATGTCCTGAGCAATATCCACCAAACGGCGGGTTAAGTAACCTGCATCCGCCGTGCGGAGAGCGGTATCCGCCAAGCCTTTGCGCGCGCCGTGCGTGGAGATGAAGTATTCCTGCGCGGTCAAACCTTCACGGAAGTTAGAACGAATCGGCATGGGGATGATGCGTCCAGACGGGTCAGCCATCAAACCGCGCATACCAGCCAATTGAGAGATTGTGGCGAAACCGCCTTTGGTTGCGCCGGAGGTCGCCATCGTGGAGAGGTTGCCGTCCGGGTCCATGTTTCGCTTCACCGCGTCAGCCA
>JADLCG010000051.1 GCA_020847355.1 Anaerolineales bacterium
AGATCCTCATCCTCGACGAAGCCACCAGTTCGGTAGACACGCGCACCGAAGTCCTCATCCAACGCGCCATGGACAGCCTGATGGCGAACCGCACAAGTTTCGTCATCGCGCATCGTCTCTCCACCATTCGCAACGCGGACTTGATCCTCGTGATGGATCACGGCGACATCGTGGAGCAAGGCGCTCACGAAGAACTGCTCGCCGCGCAGGGCTTCTATCACAACCTGTACATGAGTCAATTCGCGCAACAAGAAGAAGCGCTGGCAGTAGCCGCATAACAATAATATTGATACCGAGCAGTCAAGCCCGCGGGTTTGACTGCTTTATATAGGTTTATTTTTCCGAAGTATTTATGAATAACACGATCAAACAACCAGAACAATCTTTGATGACCATCCGCATGAATAGCCGCCGCTGGATTGCGCTTGGAATTTTGAGCATGGGTTTAATGCTCTCAGTGATTGACAGCACAATTGTCAACATCGCCTTTCCTTCTATTCGAGAGGCGTACAACTCATCCTTTTCTGAAGCGGAATGGGTCAACTCGATCTATTCCCTGATTTTTGGCGCGGCTTTAATTACCTGGGGCAAACTCGGCGATCAATATGGTCGCCGCAACATCTTTGTCATTGGAGCGGCTTTATTCGCGCTTAGCTCGCTCGGCGCTGGGTTAGCGCCCACTATCGGCATTATGATCGCCTTTCGCGCTTTACAAGGTTTGGCGGGCGCTATGATGTCGCCTTCTACGCTTTCGATCATTTCCGCCACTTTCAAAGGGCGCGAACGCGGCGTAGCTTTTGGGATTTGGGGCGCAACCGCCGGCGTTTCCGCCGCGTTGGGTCCCATCCTCGGCGGCTGGTTGATTGAATATGGCACAAATCTCATGGCGGAGTCGTGGCGCTTGGCGTTTCTCGTCAACGTACCTTTAGCCTTTGTCGCCATTATTGGCAGTTTCTGGGCGATCCGCGAATCCAAAGACCGCTCAAAAACGCACCACATTGATTGGCTTGGAATCATCTTCGCCACCTTCGGCTTGGGCGCGTTAGTCGCTGGGACGATTGAAGGTCAAACCTATGGATGGCTGTACGCCAAAAAAGTTTTCACGCTTGGCGCGCTTCAATATCCGGACCTGATAGCTGGTTCGCCCATCCCAGCCGGGACGCTTTCCTTTGTGCCTTTCCTCTTCATAGCCGGATTAATCTTCGTCGTTCTCTTCGTTTGGTGGGAAGCGAAACTTGAGAAACAAGGCGGCGAGCCGCTCTTTGAATTTGGCTTATTCAAATATTCCAGTTTTCGTTTTGGGTTGATCACTATCTTCATCATCGCGCTGGGCGAATTCGGCGTGCTTTTGGTCGTTTCAATTTATCTGCAACTTGCCAAAGGGCTTGGCGCGTTTGAAACCGGCGTCCAATTTTTGAGCTTTGCCATCGTCAACATGCTCGTCGCGCCTATGGCGGGCGTGCTCTCCGGGCGTTTCGGCGCAAAATGGGTGGTGACAGTTGGGATGCTCTGCGAAGCCGTATCCTTATTTTGGATCAGCCGTATTTTGCATATTGAAAGCTCGGTCAATTCGTTGATTCTGCCGTTTATGTTGTATGGCGGCGGCGTTGGTTTAGCCATCGCCCAGCTTTCCAATTTAGTCCTTTCCGATATCCCCAGCGATAAAGCCGGTCAGGCGTCTGGCGCCACCAACACTTTACGTCAATTGTGAGCTTCGTTAGGGATTGCCATTCTCGGCGCGGCGCTTTTTACGCGCTTCGCCACCGCCGCCACGCCGTTGGTTCAAAACTCCACAGCCTTTGAGGATTTCAATCAACGCATCTCCGTCAATTCCGCGCTTTCTCCCGCTTCCCGGCAAATTGGCAAAGGCATCGTCAATTTTGCGGATCAAGCCAAAAGTGAAATCATTCAAGGCTTGAACGCGAACGAAGGCTTCGATACGCAAAAAACCGATATGCTCCAAATGGCGCTCGCGCACATGCCGCCAGCCGCCATAGACGCATTGCAAAAACAAGGCATTGACCTAAAAGACCCGGCGACTGTCGCCCAAATCAATACGGAGCTCGCTCCCGATTTGAAAATTCTGGAGGCGGATCTTCAAAATGCGCTCGCCAGCGGCTTCTCGGATGCGGCGCGCGCGGCATCCACCTTAGCCGCGATCTTCGTGCTGTTCGGCGCATTAAGCTCGCTGATGCTCCCTAACAGCAAACCCAGCCATAACGTTGAAGTCATTGTGGCGCACTAAATCACAGTAAAATAGAGAAGTCGCTGTAACTTCTCTATTTTTATTTAACGCCAGCCCCACCTAACAGGAGAACGCCGTGCCTACTCAAGCATTTCAAACCTTTCTCGAACGCTATCCCGCTTACGCTCAAACCGAAGCGCTCGATCAACTCCGCCGTAAAGATTATGCCCGCCTCGACGCCAACGAACAAATTTATCTCGATTACACCGGCGGCGGCTTATACGCCGAATCGCAAATTCAAAAACATCAAAAACTTTTAAGCGAAAACGTTTTTGGCAACCCGCATTCCACTAACCCCACTTCGTTCGCCGCCACCCAGCTTGTCGAAAGCGCGCGCGAATACATCCTAAAATTTTTCAAAGCCGATCCTAACGAATATCTGGCGATCTTCACTTCCAATGCCAGCGGCGCGTTAAAGCTCATTGGCGAGTCGTATCCATTTGCAAACGGGCGCTATCTCTTAACTTTTGATAACCACAACTCCGTCAATGGGATTCGGGAATTTGCCCACGCGCGCGGCGGCGAAGTGACTTATATCCCGGTCATGCTCCCGGATATGCGCGTGGACGCTTCGCAACTTAACCTTGAGCTGGCGCGCCCATCCCAAACTGGTCATAACCTTTTTGCATATCCCGCGCAATCCAACTTCTCTTCGGTCAAACATCCATTGGAGTGGATCGAGTTGGCGCATTCTCACGGTTGGGACGTTCTGCTCGATGCGGCGGCGTTTGTGCCAACCAGCCAACTGGATTTAAGCGCAGTCCACCCGGATTTTGTGCCGGTTTCATTTTATAAAATCTTTGGTTATCCTACCGGCATCGGCGCATTGATTGCGCGAAAATCCGCTTTGGCAAAATTACACCGTCCGTGGTTTGCGGGCGGCACAATCACTGTCGCTTCCGTGCAAGGCGAAAAACATTACCTAGCCGATAACTTCGCCGCCTTTGAAGACGGCACGCTGGATTACCTCAACATTCCGGCAATTGAAATTGGCTTAAGGCATATCGAAGCGTTGGGCTATCCGGTCATTGGCGCACGCGTGAGCGCTTTATCCGGCTGGCTATTGGATAACCTAACCGCTATGAAACACAGCACGGGTAAGCCGTTGGTTCAGGTATATGGACCAACTTCCAGCGTAGGGCGGGGCGGGGCGGTGACGGTCAATTTTTTTGATAAGGACGGCAATATCTTCGATCATCGTTTTATCGAAAACGAAGCCAATAAAATCAATATTTCATTACGCACTGGTTGTTTTTGCAACCCCGGCGCGGGCGAAGTGGCGATGGGCGTCTCGCGCGTGGAGTTGGACGTGTGCTTCACCAAACCCGGACATGAAGACCGCCTCTCGCAAGATGATTTTCGCTTATGCTTTGACGGAAAATCCACCGGCGCGGTGAGAATCTCAATTGGCACAGTCACAAATTTCAACGACGTTCAAGCGGTTTTAGCTTTTGCGCGAGGTCTGTTAAATTAATGAACGGTCAGGTTCGCGCCAACATCAAACCCGGGCTTACGGTCTTGATCGTTTTGAAACAAGACCAACGCACCGGCAAATTGACCAAAGGCATTGTTAAAGATATTTTGACCAAATCGCCCAATCATCCGCACGGCATCAAAGTCCGTTTGACGGATGGGCAGGTTGGGCGGGTGAAGGAAATTGTGAATGCCTAAGCCGGTTCTGCGGTTTATAGATTTGTTCTGCGGAATTGGCGGGTTTCGCTTTGCCGCTGAGCAAGTTTTTGCGAAAAATAATTTACCGGCGGAATGCGTGTTCTCCAGCGAGATTGATCCGTATGCCCGAGCGGCATATCAAGCCAATTTTGACGAAACGCCCTCCGGCGATCTGACGCAGATTGATAAAAACGCCATCCCAGAGCATGAACTTTTGTTTGCGGGTTTTCCCTGCCAGCCTTTCAGCATCATTGGGCGGGGCAAAGGCTTTGAAGATACGCGCGGCACGTTATTTTTTGAGATCGCTAAAATTTTGGAGGCGAAAAGACCGCAAGCCTTTATTTTGGAAAATGTCAAACAGTTGATTGGGCACAATCGCGGCGAAACGCTGAAAGAAATTCTGCGCGTTCTACGCG
>JADLCG010000052.1 GCA_020847355.1 Anaerolineales bacterium
AACAATTGGAAATCATGGTGGATAAAAGTAAATTAAAGAAACAGGTCAGCGAAATCGTCGAAAGCGATTTCTTCCAAGAATTGCAATCCAAAGTTCAAGGCATGCGCGATCGCTTTAGCGGAGAAGAGAACGATCAAGATAAAAATAAAAAATAGAATTATAAAAAAGAGCGGCTTTTGCCGCTCTTTTTTGATTGAGCTTAAATTATCTCAACCCGCTCCCATTTGCGGATTGAATTGACGCGGAAGATTTCTTCGCATTCTTTTAGCTCGTTGACCAAAACGCTTCTTTCTACAACCTGGCCTGTTTCTATCAAGTGAGCGCGGTACGTACCTGACAATAATCCGCAAGAGATCGGCGGCGTGAATAGCTGTCCATTCATTTTGACCGCCAAGTTGCCAATCGTGAACTCTGTCAACTCCTTTTTTTCGTTGAAGAGCAGGATATCGTCGAAGCCGGTCTCCGCCGGATATTTTTCTCGATTTGTAGTTTTGTGAAAATAGAAAACGTCGGCGGAGTTGATCGGCGCATCGGCAAGTTTCGCCGTAAGCGTTTTCTTTTCGTGAATAAACTCTTTGGTCTCGTAAGTCAGTTTACCTGCCGAACTGAGCAAGATGCGTAGGCGTTGCGGAGAGGCGAAGTTGACTTTTATTTCATTCAGCAGATCAATAAAAGCTTTTTCTGAAAATGGGAAGTTGAAATAACCGGCAGAATCAGCCATACGGGCAATATGTTTATCGAGTAGAAAATATCCGTCGGACGGAGTCCACAGAAGGGTTTCTAGAAGCGAAAAATCCTGATAAGGCTTGGATAAAACGCGCGCTTTCAAAAGCGCTTCGTTATATTCGTCGCCGCTTTCCGAGTCCCAGACAACGCCGCCGCCGACGCCATACTCGGCAGTACGCTTTTTTTTGTCAATCAAAGCGGTGCGAATGGCTACGTTGAATTGCGCCTGGCGATTTGGAGCGATGAAGCCGATACTGCCGGTGTAAATTTTTCTTGGCGTCGTTTCGAGTTCTGCAATAATTTTCATGGCGCTAACTTTAGGCGCGCCGGTAATGGAAGCGCAGGGGAACAAGGCGCTGAAAATTTTTGTGAGGCTGGCATGAGTTCTGGCTTGCACGGTTGAAGTCAGTTGGAGTAACGTTGGGTAAGTTTCCACTTCAAATAATTTTGGCGCGTGCACACTGCCTATTTGGGCGATCTTTCCAATATCGTTGCGAAGCATGTCCACGATCATTACGTTTTCGGCGCGATTCTTTTCTGAGTTTTTCAGCCAAGCGCTTTGTTCTTTATCTTCGGCTGTTGTGCGCCCGCGTTTGACTGTTCCTTTCATCGGGCGGCTGACGATGGTTTCTCCGTCTAGCTCAAAAAATAATTCCGGAGAAGCCGAGCAGATTGCGTAATCTTCCATGTTTAAGTACGCGCCATATCTATTTTGACCGCGCGCCAAATGTAGAAAAAAATCCCATGCGGCGCTCGTGAATTCTGTTTGCAAACGCAGGGTGTAATTGATTTGATAAGTTCTCCCGCTTGCGATCTGTCCTTTTATTTTTTGAATGGATGTGTTGTATACTTCTTGTTCGTCAGCCGCCTGCCAATTATGGAATTCAAAAGGCTGTGTTGGCGCAGGTAACTTTATTTTCTGCGGTTGTGCATATAAGCCAAACCAAAGCATAGGGAAGCGTTGCGAATTCAGCGTTTGTAAATTTGAGTCGAAGCCCCCAGCCGCTTCATAGCCGATAAATCCGGCGGCGTGCCAATTATTTTCGTTGACTAGATTCTCAACCGTTTGTAACCGTTCTTCAACTTCCGCTACATTTTTGGTTGTGACGATCTGGCAAGGCTCGGAAAAATACAGCCAATCTTCGCCATGTTTTAACAAAGCTTCGTTTATCCCAATCAACTTTTCCTCTTACCTTTAAGGAATTCCATGAAAAAAATCCTCTCTATTTTACCGCGTTGGCTTCCGGCGATTTTGATGATGACGGTCATTTTCCTGTTTTCATCGCGCTCGTCAACCGAATTGCCAAATTTCCTAAGCTGGGATTACGTCGTCAAAAAAGCAAGCCACGCGATCGGCTACGGCTTGTTAGCGCTCTCCTTTTTTTATGCTTTGGGTTTTCAAGTTAAATATTTATGGCTGGCTTGGCTCTTAGCGATTTTATATTCCGCCACAGATGAACTGCATCAATCCTTTGTGCCCGGGCGACATTCCTCAATCTCTGACGTGCTGATCTTTGATAATATCGGCGCAATTGCCGCATTGTGGATTTACAAGCTTAGATATATTTGGAATTTACGCAAGACCGGCTAAAGCGGCGAAGATTAAAACCTGCGCTAGAAAATCAATTATTCCCCAAACTCAATTTCAAGTTCTTCGTCGTCTTTCCAATCGCCCATTTTTTCAAATTCAATTTCGCCGAACAATTCATTTTGCACGGCGGAAATATGATAGCGTTTGATCAATTCAAGCATCGCCAGAAACGTCACCACGATCTCAACGCGCGTGGCTTTATCGGTAATTAATCCGCTGAAGGTCATTTTTTGGATGTTCTTCATTGTTTTGGTGATGAAATCAATTTTTTCGCGGATGGTCACGCGCGGCGCAGAAAGCACAACTGCCAATGGCTTTCTACCCTTGCCTTTGGTAAAAGCGGATTCGGCGGCGGAGAGCAAGCCTTCTAAAGTCAGGTTAGAAAGATCGAGTTTGGCTTCCACTTTGGGCGGGGGAGCCACGCGCAAAAATGTATGCCAATTTTTTTCTTGCAGTTCGTCCATCCAAACCGCAATCTCTTTATAGCGTTTGTACAATATCAATTGCTCTACTAAAGAAACGCCGGGGTCTTCTTCGCCGGGTTCGCGTTCGGGCGGGCGCGGCAATAGCGCTTCTGATTTAATTTGCACCAACTTTGCGGCGATCACGAGGAATGCGGAAATTTCATCAGGCTTCATTTGCTCAAGCCCGTGAATGTACGAAAGATACTGATCGGTCACTGTTGCCAGCGAAATAGAAGTAACGCTTAATTCTGCGCGTTCAATTAAGCTCAGTAAAAGGTCGAGCGGTCCCTCGTAATCCGGGATTTGAACCTTGTAGCCGCCAGTTTGATTGCCTAAAAAGCCGTCCATAGCGGGCGAATTATATCATCATGCAGGGGAAGATTTTCGCGTCGAATGAAAGGTATAATCACGGCATGTCAAAGTTAACGCATCTGGATCAGCAGGGCCGCGCCAGTATGGTGGATGTTGGCCACAAACCTGAGAGCGAGCGAATTGCAGTCGCGCGCGGCGAAGTTCACATGCAGAAAGCAACCTTTGACTTGATTCGAGCCGGGCAAATCAAGAAAGGCGATGTGCTGACCATTGCCCAAATTGCCGGTATCAGCGCCGCCAAACGGACCTCAGACCTGATTCCGTTATGTCATCCATTAGCGCTCTCGAAGATTGACGTGCAACTCGCGCTTGACGAAAACTTACCCGGCGTGCAAATTACCGCCACTGCGAAAATCATCGGCAAAACCGGCGTAGAGATGGAAGCCTTAACTGCCGTCTCCGTTGCGGCGCTGACAATTTACGATATGGCGAAAGCCTCCGAAAAAACGATGAAGATACAAAATATTCGGCTTGTGGAAAAGCGCGGCGGCGCAAGCGGCGTTATTGTGAATGAGTGAGCGGATAAAGATGAATAAGGTCAAAATTTTATTCTTTGCCACAATTAAAGATCGCGCCGGTCAAAAATCTTTGGAGCTAGATATTCCAAGTCAAACGACTGTGTTGGCTTTGAAAGAAAAACTCGGAGTAGAATTTCCGAACTTGAAGGATTCGCTGAAGTCGGTTTTAATTTCAATTAATCAAGAATATTCTTTTGACGATGCGGTCATTCCGCAGGGCGCAGAAATTGCCTTGTTTCCGCCCGTTAGCGGCGGTTAACCTTCCGCCTGTAACTTTCAACCAGCAACCTGTAACCTTCAACCTTAAACCCTATGCAACACTTCCCAACTATTTTTTCAATTACAGAATCTGAGATTGACTTAAATGATCTGCTGGCTAAGATCACCCTGCCTAGCGCCGGCGCGGCGGCAATTTTTACCGGTATGGTGCGCGGCGTCACTGCGCGCGATAATCCGCATGAAACGAAATATCTGGAATATGAGGCTTATATCCCGATGGCGGAAGCGAAGATGAGACAAGTGGCGGATGAAATCCGCGAACGCTGGAGCGTTGTTGAAGGGATTGCGATTGTGCAAAGGATTGGTAAACTGTACCCGCAAACGCCGACGGTCTTAATTGCTTGCACGGCGGCGCACCGCGATACCGGCGTCTTTGAAGCGGCGCGCTATGGCATTGACCGCTTGAAGGAGATTGTGCCGGTTTGGAAGAAGGAAGTTGGTCCCAACGGCGAGGAGTGGATCGAAGGGGCGCATATTCCTAAAGCGGGCGAATAGGTAGAAAAAGTAAAAGCGTAGCGAATGTCATTGCGCCGAAGCAAGCTTCGGTTAAGAGAGCGGCGCGGTTTTTGCGTCACGGAAACGCGGGCTTGGGGTTTTAGGTAACACATCGTTTGACTGAGAAACTATCAACATTACTTTGGAGGAAGAATGCAAGAACGGATTGTGATTACGGGCATGGGGACAGTGAACCCTTTGGGCTTGAATGTGAATGAGAGTTGGCAGAATGTGAGCGCTGGCAAAACGGGCGTGGGACCGATTACGGTTTTCGATTCTCATGCGAGCGGTTTGCAGGTGCATATTGCGGCGGAGGTTAAGAATTTTGCGCCTGAAAATTATATGGATGCGAAAGAAGCTCGCCGCCGCGATCGGTTTGAACAGTTTGCGGTTGCCGCGGCGCGCGAGGCTTTGCAGAATTCCGGTTTGGAAATTACCGAGGCGAACGCAGGCAAAATTGGCGTGATTATCTCTTCGGCAATCGGCGGTTTGACTTCTTTACAAGAATCGATCATTACAAATCATGAAGTGGGTCCGCGTAAGGTTAGCCCTTTTTTTATTCCCATGTTAATGGCGAACGGCGGGGCTGGGATGACGGCGATTGAGTTTGGGGTTAAGGGACCATGTTTCTCGGTGGCTTCGGCGTGCGCTTCCGGCGCGGATGGCATTGGCACGGCGCTGATGATGTTGCGTTCGGGGATGATTGACGCGGCTTTTGCCGGCGCGGCAGAATGTACTTTGACTTCAACCGGCGTGGCGGCATTTGACCGCGTGGGCGCAACTTCTCGAAGAAGCGATTTCACGCCGCAACCTTTTGATAAAGAGCGCGACGGTTTGGTTATGGGCGAAGGCGCGGCAGTTTTTATTTTAGAAAGAGAAACTCATGCGAAGAAGCGCGGCGCGGCTATTTACGCCGAATTGGCTGGATACGGCGCAACTGCGGATGCGTATCATGTGACTGCTCCGCATGAGAATGGCGCGGGCGGGGCGGCGGCGATTCGGATGGCGCTCAATTCTGCGCAGGCAAACCCCGATGAAGTTGGCTATATCAATGCGCATGGAACCGGCACGTTGCTCAACGACCAATCTGAAACCCGCGCGATCAAAGCCGCGTTTGGCGATTTGGCGTATAAAATTCCGATCTCCTCCACAAAGTCTATGACTGGCCACATGATGGGCGCGACCGGCGCATTAGAGATTATCTTTTGCGTCAAAGCTCTGCACGAAGGGATTTTACCCCCTACGATCAATTACCGTACTCCCGATCCTGAATGTGATTTGGATTACATCCCGAATAAGGCGCGCGAAGCGAAGATCAATCTCGCCATTAGCAACGCTTTTGGCTTTGGCGGTCACAACGCGGTGCTGGCGGTTAGGAAGTATTCGTAGGGGGATCGGCGTAGTTTCTCGAAGATAAGCGCCTCGGATGTTGTCATCTGAGGCGCTCATCTGGCTGGCGTGGACTTATGGCTGGGAGACTTCAAAATAGTCAAACTGCCCAACTACATCATTAGCGGCACGAACATTACTGACGCCAATACCAACCTTTTTGAACTGGAAGAAATTACCAAAGCGTCCTAATCTTTGCCAGTTATCTAATTCAGTCGCATAGTACCCGCTAATGGTGTTGTCTTGACTTTCCAAACGTAGATAGACATCCTCGGCTTCAGTTGCAACATTGTAATTGCCAGTTTCGCCGGCAATTTTATAATCCATGTAGAAACCATTCCCGCCAGTTGCGCAGGGACTGCAATATCCCCGATTGATGGTGATGTAATTTTCAGCGTCTTCATAGATGAAAATAGCGGCTTGCTGAAAATTCTCGAATGGCTTTGTTTTCAAATGAACGGTGATGATGAAATCGCCCGACGGCAATGGATACCACAAAAGATTACTTTGCCTATTTTCCCCAAGCAAAGCGTCATGCTCTCCAATGATTTGCAACCATCCATCATTGGTAAACGTCCATTTGGCGGGATTTTCATTCTCCCATTCCCAGCCAGGCTGAAGTTCTCCATTGAAATCATCGCGGAAAAGGACGCCTGCGGGCAAAGGAGTGTTAGCTGGCTTTGGCGTTTCGGTTGGTAAGGCTGTGTTTTTTGGAATGGCTGTATCTGTTGATTGAGAAACGCTTGTTGGTTGTTCTATTGCCGGTTCAGTGACAGGAGGTTGGGCAATCTGACATGCCGACAAAAGCACGGCGTATATAACAAAAACTAGAAATACAAATTTGGTTTTCATCTGCCTTCTCCTTCGTAAATCAAATTGTTTTTATGCTGGTTTCGGATTTTCGTTACAGTCAGCCAACGGCTTGCGCTAGCGGCGGACATGGGCGGGCGTGGATAAATGCCTGAAAATGCCGCACGCCGCCGAAAGCGGCAGTCCCACACGTCAGGTGCGCGCTTTGTTAGGCGGCGTTTTGTTTTACGAGAACCTTGCTCTGCTTTCACGAATTGCGTCAAGAATATCAACTTTAGTGATTGGAAGTTTTACGCTTCGCACATCAAAGGGCGAAGTTTTTGGAGGTTGTTCAGGATGAATAATAAAGACTCGACCATCACGGCTCCTCAACCTAACTTGCCCTTCCATTAATGCGCTCTCTAATAAAGTTGAAAGTCTTTCACGCGCTTCAGAATAAGAGTAAGTAGTCATAGTCATGCCTCTAATAAATGTCGAATGTCTATACTGCTTATGTAAAAAAGCCCCAGTAAATAAAAACGAAAATCAAGAGGAGCACGTATAGCGCAAATGCTATGGGGATAACAGACGCCATTCCAAGAAATATTAGGAAACGCCGCTTGAAAAGCATAAGAGCCATTATGGCTCCGTTAATAAATATTCCAAAAAGGCAGAGACTGTTCAAGATGAAAGAGCCAAATGGAAGTTGGCGGTATTCCGTTTTATATAATAGAAAATTATAATTCTCATTCACATAATCCAAATTCATTATATAGGATCCGAGCTTCCATAAAATGAAATTTAATATCAAAGATAGTCCCATGCCTAGCCAGAAATCACCTTTTTTAGGACCTGGATGACTGGTTGTGAGTTTTTCCCGAACTTCCGCACTATCGCTTCCCATGATTTTTATCCTGTAATATCTTAATAAAGTCTGAGATTTCGGACATAATCTATTCTCCTCTGATGAATGAATAATATAGGGTGGTTATCAAGCGCCTGACGGTTTGCGTTACCTGCGGGTGGAGATAAAACTTCGAGAGCGGGGCTGCCGCTGAAAGCGGCAGTCCCGCTCTCGAGTGCGCGCTTTGTTAGCCCACCCCCGCTACAACCTTTTTGTGATTATAGGCAAGAACGTTTCTTAAGGCAAATAAATTTATGGGTACAAAGACCAAACACGCGCACTTGTAATTTCACAGCGCGTTCCAAAATCTCGATTGATTCCAGAGATAATACCGTAGCCAAAAACGCCTTTAAGCGGCTTATCTTTAGAAAGGGTATATTCACCAATGAATTTACCATTCACATAGACGTAAGCATGATAATCGTAAACAACGAGAGAAAAATCGGCTTCTGCTGGATTGCCGAAATTTAATTTTCCAGTTCCACGAGTTTTTCCAAGTTCAAAATAATTCTTTGGCGTAGACGATGAGAAAAATATTCTTGACTTATCAAGAAAAACAGCATAGTCGCTTGTGTCGTCTTGTTGGGCAAAGAGAATTCCACAACCAGAAATTTCTGATGTTGAGCCTGCTGTCTCCCATTCTACATGCCCCATAAAAACAAAATCTTCAAGTTCAATATCTGTTGGAAATGATTGATACCATCCCATTTGTGCAAATGTTTCCTTGAAATCTTCAAGTTCAATATATTCGCCGTCTGTATTTGGAATATGTCCTTCATCTACAAATTCTTGAACTTGCGCGAGAGTTTCTTCATATAAAGGGTCTTCTGTTGGAGCAGGGCTGGCGGTAGGTGTGGATGTTCTTGTCGGAACTGGCGGATTAGTTGGGACAGCGGTATTAGTTGGTAGAACTAGGGCATTGGCTGGAACAGGTGTGCCTGCATCTCCAGAAGATGTATTTGCGCCATTACATGCCAACGCAGGCAAGGCAACAAACGCAACAAACAAAACTTTTGCAAAGCTGTTATTGAATTTCATATTTTCTCCTTGTGCAAAATATTTTGAAATTCCCTGCTTTCTTTTGCAAGAAAGGGGCTAGCGGTTTGCGTTACTTGCGGGTGGGCGGGCGTGGAAAATGCTTGAAAATGGCGCACGCCGCGAAGCGGCAGTCCCCAGCGTCAGGTGCGCGCTTTGTTCGGCGGCTTTGTGCAGGTGTTGTAGTTTCAAGTTTCCCATTTTAATAAGCTCAACCAACTCGACTTGCTCTCAGATATTTTTCCAGATTGTCCATTGATAAACATGTGGAAAACATCATTTGAAGTTTTTCGATTGATAACCCATACAGGAAGAAGAATCAATTTATAGGTTTTATCAAAAATAAGCACATCATCTTGAAGCATATCTGACTCTAGCATAAATAAACTTCGGTGCATAGCTCTCTTAAAAGCAATATCTCGCATGATTTTACGAGACACGATAGCGGCGTCTTCAAGCGCCATTTGATAATTTTCGGCTTGCCAGCCAGCCAGAATCTCGGGGCGATATTCAAGGATTGGTTTCAGGTCAAAAGGAAAAATTGAAGTAATTGAATCATGCGGCACACTTCGAGCGGCATATACCAATAAATCGTCAATGTCACATTCAAACCAACTCTTTTCGCGGGGCCACTCTCCTTTTAATATTACCCGCTCTTGTGGTGAGTAAATAGCAGGTGAGACTCGACGCCCTAATGCACAAAAAATCTGTACCGTTCCATCAAACGTCCAGAAAGGCAGATATATAGACGAGAGCGTAACTTCATTCGTATTGATAAGTTGTAAGAGTTTTTTTGTTTGAATATTCCACTGCTTGGCAATAATTTCTATCACATCATCTCTGTGATATTGAAATGGAGCAATGCCAGTGGGAGAAACTAGGTTAGGAGTAGCAGATTGGATAGTTATCATATCCGAATTGCAAAACGGACATTTGATTGTCGCTTGACTGGGCGGGTGAGATGTTTTTGCTCCACAAGCATTGCAGATAGATTGAGTCTCGATAAATGCCCAGTTGCTTGAATCATTCTGAATGGATGTAGTCAAAGGAGATTCACGGTTAGATGCTTTTTCTAATTTAAAGGACTCTACTTTGCCACAGTATTCACATTGCATACCTGAAATATCGGGGTCAAATCTTTGTTTACCGCCACAATATGGGCAAGTGAATATCGCAGATTTTGATGTTTTTCTAGTTGTATCATTCTCTGCTTGATTTAATCGGTCAAGTAAAACACTGGCGGCAAGGGTGTCGGGATTAACTTTTAGCGCTTCTTGTAAATATTTTCGCTTTGCTTCAAGCGTTTCAGACGCTGTCGCCAGCCATAACCAAACACGCGGATTGGAAGGCTCAATTTTTGCAGCAAGGCTTAGAAACTTCATTGCTTCTTTGTATCGCTCTGTTCGTGCTGCAATAATTCCTCGACCTAGAATTTCGTAAAAATCATATATCATATTTGTTTGATTATAGCTTGTGCTTCATACACCGCCGAACGGTTTGTGTTACTGGCGGGTGGGTGGGTGGGTGGGCGTGAAAAATGTTTGAGAGCAGAAAAAACTCAAAGCGACGAAACTGCTTGTAAATTGGCAGAATCCCCACCCGTCCAGGCAAGCTGTGTTAGCCACCTGCCTGTTTAGCGAGACTCACTTCTGAAACGCTTGATACGATTTTGAATATCAGAGACAACGTTTTTGATTTCTTCAAAATCTGTTTCGTTTACATACTTTGAAATTTCAGTGAGTAAAGCCGCTGGATCTGGCTGGTAATAATGAAACAAAGTAGCAATATCGTTTTCGTAAATACCAACTCTTGCAAAATTACCCTGCCGATATAAAGAGGGTAAGGCATATAGTTTTAGAAGCAATA
>JADLCG010000053.1 GCA_020847355.1 Anaerolineales bacterium
TTACAAAGATCAGCAGGGCAGTGAGCCAGTGAAAAGTGACTTGCAGGGAATGATAACGAAAAGGCGCGGATGGCTGTGACAAGATAAACCTCTTTCTATTTGAATTTATATTTTTGTTCAGGTGAGTTGCGCTAATTGTAGAGATTTCCGATAAAATTTCAATGAGAAAATACAGGCGAAGCTGATGACTTTTGTCTTAAAATATGGATTACAAACGTCATGGTTGGTTGTTGAAAAAAACGCTTTTTTCTTATTTAAGGAGACGAACTATGCAAAGAGCTTGTGCCTTGGGTTTGGCTTTGGCGCTTTTTCTAACAGCTTGTATTCAGCCTCAGAAAACGGCGACCAACTCTCCCGTTGAGAATGGGGCGGCTCTTCCATCCAATGAATTTGATTCATCCAAACTTGGGACGGTTGAAAAGAACGTCACGTATTGCACGATGGACGGCGTCGCGTTGAAAATGGATGTGTATTATCCAGCCGAAAACAAGGGGCGATTTGCCGTTACGATGTATGTGCATGGCGGCGGCTGGCAAAAGGGCGATAAGGGCGGCGGCGCGGGCGAAACTGAATTTCTTGAATTACAGAAAGCTGGTTTTTTGGTGACGGCAGTGAATTATCGGCTGGCGCCTGAATACCAATTTCCGGCGATGATTGAGGATGTGAAGTGCGCTGTGCGATATTTACGCGCTCATGCGGACGAATACAATCTTGATCCGAATCGGATCGGCGTGTTTGGCGGAAGCGCGGGCGGACATTTGGTTTCCATGCTCGGCGTGACGGATGAAAGCGCGGGCTTTGATGTGGGTGAGTACCTCGATCAATCCAGCCGCGTGCAGGCGGTGGTGGATATGTTCGGTCCTGCCGATTTGACGACCAGTTCTGCCAATGATTCGGAGACGGTTCGGAATGCATTCGGTAATTTTGACCTTGTTCTCGCCAGTCCGGTGACGTATGTGACTGCTGACGATCCGCCGTTTTTGATTTTGCATGGGGAGAAAGATCCGCTTGTGCCGATGGCGCAATCGGAGGAATTGCTGGCTAAATTACAGGCGGCAGGCGTGCCCGCCGAACTTGTGCGGGTGACGAATGCTGGGCATGGCTTTAAGCCCATTGGCGGAGAGATTAGCCCTTCACGCGAGGAAATTTCGCAACGAATTGTGAGCTTTTTTGAGCAAACCTTGAAGTAATGCGGGTGATGGGTGAGCGAAAAAGAACTAATTCTTTTGGAGAAAAAGAGTGATTTAAATCACTCTTTTTTCATGCCTAAAGCATGATAACGGAGGATGGGATTGTGTTTTAATTGCGAGTATCCTTGAACTAAGCTATTGTTCAATTTATCACATATAATTATGCCGAAACCACGAATTCTCTTGATTAGCTCCCAGCACCTCTTTGGCGAAAGCATGGAGATGGTTTTACGCGCAGAACAAGAAGTGGAATTGATCGGCAAGTTGAATTTATTCGCAGAGGATATTCACGAGCGTTTGGGGGAGACGAAGCCTTCTGTGGTGGTTATTGCGGATGAAAATTTACAAGGCGAAGTCGCAACCGAGTTAACCAAGACGATTATTGAAAGCCACCCTAAAATATCCGTCATCCGCACCTCATTGAACGAAAACATTTTCAGACTTTTTTTCACTCAAACTTTGCCCGCGCATGGGGCAAACCTGTTTGAGGCGATACGCGCTTGCGTAGCTCAAGAACAAGCCGTGTCGAAGTTTGATGAATTACGAGAATTAGGAGTTTATAAAGCCCATGATCAATAGCAGTATCCAAATCAACAAACAGATTTTCCGTTTAGCGCTGGGAGCCTTGATGTTTTTAGTCGTTGGCTGTGGCGCGATTCCCAAGGATAGACAAACCGCGAATCCCGCTTCGATCAAAGAAATTGCCGAAGGTGATGCGGTCAACGGTCAAAAATTATTTATGGGCTACGCCCATTTTGAAAACGAGGGTCCGCCTTGTATGGGTTGTCATAGCGTTGGCGATAATGGGCTTTTGGGCGGCGGGGCGTTGGGTCCTAACTTAACCAATACCGCCGTTGAAAAAACGGACGATGACATCATTGGGCTTTTATCGAATACGGGTATTGTCATCTCTCCGGTGATGCGCCCAATTTATACTGATTTTCCGCTCACGCCTAAAGAGCAAGCGGATTTACTGGCGTTTATGAAGGCTTCAGTGGGCGAGCCCGAAGTTGATAAAGAATTTTGGATTTATGGGATTAGCTTTGCAGGCGTGCTGGGCGCCGCTCTGGCGCTTGGTTTTGTTTATCGGAATCGCTTACGAAGCGTGCGCCGAATTTTAGTGAGAGAAGCGGAAAAGGAGTTGCAATGAACAATTGGATTGAAGAGATTTCAAACCCGCAAGCGCGTCAATGGGAAGAGTTTTACCGCAACCGTTGGCAACATGATCGCGTCGTGCGCAGTACGCACGGCGTGAACTGCACCGGCAGTTGCTCGTGGATGATTTACGTCAAAGACGGGATCGTGACTTGGGAATTGCAAGCCACCGATTATCCTTCTTTGGAATCCGGTTTGCCGCCTTATGAGCCGCGCGGCTGTCAACGCGGGATTTCTTTCTCATGGTATCAATACAGCCCCATTCGGCTGAAATATCCGTATATTCGCGGCGTGTTAATGGATCTATGGAAGAAAGCCAAAGAGAAGCACGCCGACCCAGTTGAGGCGTGGCAAGCCGTGATGGATGATGAAGCGGGGCGTAAGGCTTTTCATCAAGCGCGCGGCAAAGGCGGATTCCGCCGCGTCAAGTGGGACGAAGCCTTAGAGATGATCTCCGCTTCCACGATCTATACGATCAAGAAATATGGACCAGACCGCGTGATTGGCTTTTCTCCCATCCCGGCTATGTCTATGCTGAGCTATGCCAGCGGAAGCCGCTTCCTTCAATTGTTAGGCGGCGTGAACCTAAGCTTTTACGATTGGTACAGCGATTTGCCGCCTGCCAGCCCGGAAGTTTGGGGCGAACAGACCGATGTTGCCGAAAGCGCCGACTGGTTCAAGTCCAAATTTATTGCCGCCGTTGGTTCAAACATGAGCATGACGCGCACGCCCGATGTGCATTTTGCCGCCGAAGCGCGTCATAATGGCACAAAACTTGTGGTCTTCGCGCCGGATTTCAATCAGGTTGCCAAGTATGCCGATTGGTGGGTGCCAGTCAATGCCGGGCAGGATGGCGCGTTCTGGATGGCGGTCAATCACGTCATTATGAACGAATTCCATTATCAAAAGCCCACGCCTTTCTTTTTGGATTACCTGCGTCAATATTCTGACGCGCCATTTTTGGTTGAACTAAATGAAGTGGATGGAAAATACGTCCCCGGGCAAATGATCCGCGCCGCGCATGTCGAACGCACGCGCAACGTCGAAAACGGCGAATGGAAATTTTTAGTCTGGGATGAAATTAGCGATGCGCCGCGCATGCCACAAGGCACGCTGGGCTTCCGCTGGCAGGAACAAAAAGGCCAATGGAATTTGGAGCCGAAAGACGGCTTGGATGGAAGCGAGATTCGTCCGCAGTTGACCTTCCTCGACGCGGTGAAAGATCAGCTTTCCGTTTCGTTTGCGGAATTTGGCGAAGGCAAAGTTTTTCAGCGCAATGTGCCGGTGCGTTATATCGAAACCATCAACGGTAAAAAAGCTGTAGTGAGCATTTACGATCTATTGATGGCGCAATATGGCGTGGGGCGCGGACTCGCAGGCGATTACCCCGCCAATTACGACGATGAGAATTTATCCTACACGCCCGCCTGGCAGGAACGCTACACCTGCATTGATCGCCAAACCGTGATTCAATTTGCGCGCGAATGGGCAACCACCGCCGATAAAACGAACGGTAAATGCACGATCATCATCGGCGCGGGCGTGAATCATTGGTATCACAACAACTTGATCTATCGCGCTTGTATCGGCGCGTTGATGCTCACGGGTTGCGTGGGGCGTAATGGCGGCGGGTTGAATCATTACGTCGGTCAGGAAAAGCTCGCTCCAATGGCGCCGTGGGCTTCCATCGCCTTTGCATTGGATTGGCAAAAACCGCCGCGCCAAATGAATGGACCTTCCTTCCATTATGTGAATAGCGATCAATGGCGCTATGAACGCACCTTTACCGACCCGCAACCTGTTCCTCGTCCTGAAAGCGAAACGCACCGCGACATGGTTCAAGACCATACGTTGGATGCGAACATCCGCGCCGTGCGCATGGGTTGGCTTCCTTCGTATCCGCAATTCAATGTCAGTTCGCTGGAAATTGTCAGAAAGGCGGAGCAGGCTGGGGCGAAGTCCGATGCGGAAATTCGTCAATGGGTGGCGAATCAATTAAAGAGCGGCGAACTTAAGTTTGCCATCGAAGATCCAGATGCTCCCGAAAACTGGCCCCGCGTGTGGTTCATTTGGCGCGGCAATGCGTTGAACGCCAGCGCGAAGGGACAGGAGTATTTCTTCAAGCATTATCTTGGCACGCACAATCAATTGATCTCTGATGAAGTGGATCGAAGTTCCTTCGCTGAAGTCAATTATCAAGATGAAGCGCCCGAAGGCAAATTTGATTTGGTGGTAGATGTCAACTTCCGCATGGATACTTCGGCGCTGTATTCGGATATCGTTTTACCGACTGCGAGTTGGTATGAAAAAGACGATTTGAATACCACCGATATGCACTCTTTCATCCATCCGCTGACCGCCGCTGTGCCGCCTTCATGGGAATCGAAAACCGATTGGGTGATCTTCAAACTGATTGCGCGCAAATTTAGCGAACTGGCTGAAAAACATTTGCCCGAACCCGTGCGTGATTTGGTCGCTATGCCGCTTCAGCATGATACGCCCGCCGAGATGGCGCAACCGCACATCCGCGATTGGAGCAAAGGCGAATGTGAGCCGATCCCCGGCGTGACCATGCCAAACTTTGTGGTGGCAGAGCGCGATTATGTCAATCTCGCAAAGCGTTATATCTCGTTGGGACCGAAAGTGCAAAAAGAAGGTTTGGCGATTCACGGCATTCATTGGGCGGCGGACGATTTCTATCAAGAGTTATTGGATAGCAAACCCACTGTCAAATGGGATGACGGCAAAGTATATCCTTCCATTGAAGCCCCGCGCGATGCGGCGAATGTGATTTTGCATTTAGCCCCTGAAACCAATGGAGAAGTGGCTTATCGCGCTTTCCAAGTTGAGGAAGAGCGGATTGGCGTGAAGTTGACGGATTTAGCCGAGCCAACCCGCGCCTCGCGTGTGGATTTCAAAGACCTGACGCGCCAACCGCGCCGCTTGTTGAACAGCCCAGTTTGGTCTGGTTTGGTGACGAATGGCCGCCCGTATTCAGCTTTCTGTTTGAACGTGGAACGCCTCGTCCCGTGGCGCACGCTGACCGGCAGGCAACACTTCTATCTCGATCACGAAGGTTACTTGGCGCATGGCGAACATTTGCCCACGTATAAGCCGCGCCCAGATCACATTGCGTTCGGCGATCTGGATAAAAGCGAGCGCGAAGGCAAGACGATTCAATTGAACTATCTGACGCCGCACGCCAAATGGCATATCCACTCCAATTATTTTGATAATGATCGTATGTTGACTCTCTCGCGCGGCTTGGAACCGCTCTGGATCAGCGAAAAGGACGCGAAAGAAATCGGCATTGTGGATAATGATTGGGTCGAAGCGTATAACGATCATGGCGTAACCGTCACGCGCGCCATCGTCAGCGCGCGCATTCCATCCGGTATCTGTATTATCTATCACGCGCCGGAACGCACGGTCAGCGTGCCAAAATCGCCGATGCGCGGCAACAAACGCGCTGGCGGTCACAACAGCCCCACGCGCATTCACCTTAAGCCGTCTTTGATGGTCGGCGGATACGGTCAATTCACTTACGGCTTCAACTATTGGGGACCCACCGGAGTGAACCGCGATACGTTTATCCTCGTGCGTAAATTGCCGGGTAAGCCAGAGTTCTAATAGACATATAAACCTGACAGGTCTATCAGGAGTCTGCCATGCGCGATAGAGTGCATTGGCAAGATGTAGGATGAACAGAGTCATCACGGAGACCTGTCAGGTTTTTTAGAAAAGGATGTGAAATTATGAAAGTTCGCTCACAAGTTTCAATGGTATTTCATCTCGATAAATGTATCGGTTGCCATACGTGTAGCATTGCCTGTAAAAATATTTGGACCGACCGCCCAGGCGCGGAATATATGTGGTGGAATAATGTGGAGACCAAACCGGGCGTGGGTTTCCCAACTCAATGGGAAGATCAGGATAAATATCATGGCGGCTGGGAACTCGAAGACAAGCCGAAAAATCCGCAGTTGAAATTGAAACTGCAAAACCGTTTGCAAACGCTTGGTAATTTATTCTCTAACCCGGCGATGCCCACGATGGACGACTATTACGAACCCTGGACATATAACTACGGCGATTTGTTCAATGCGCCGCTGGGCGAAGATCAGCCCACCGCGCGCCCGATTTCGCGCGTGGATGGCAAACCCATTGAAATCGAATCTGGTCCCAACTGGGACGACGATTTAGGCGGCTCGAACATCTACGCGATGAACGATCCCTTGCTCCAAAACATGAGCGAAGACGAGAAACTGCGCCTGTTTTCAATTGAGCAACTTTTCTATTTCTATATGCCGCGCATTTGTAATCACTGTTTGAATGCGGCGTGCGTTGCGGCTTGTCCTTCGGGCGCGATCTATAAACGCGCTGAAGACGGCGTAGTGTTGATCAATCAAGATAAATGCCGCGGCTGGCGGATGTGCGTCTCTGCCTGCCCGTACAAGAAGACCTATTACAACTGGTCCACCGGCAAATCTGAAAAATGTATCCTCTGTTACCCGCGCCTCGAAACCGGTCAACCGCCTGCTTGTTTCCACTCCTGCGTCGGGCGCATTCGTTATCTCGGCGCTTTGCTGTATGACGCCGACCAAATTCCAGATGCGACTCGCGTGCCAGACGATCAGCTTGTGCAACGTCAGCGCGAAATGATTCTCAACCCGCACGATCCAGAAGTGATCGCGGCGGCAAAAGCCAGCGGCGTGCCGGATCGCGTGATCGTTGCGGCGCAGAACTCGCCGGTTTATCGCTATGTCAAAGAGTGGGAATTGGCTCTGCCTTTGCACCCGGAATATCGCACCCTGCCGATGTTGTTCTACGTCCCCCCGCTTCTGCCGGTGATCAACTCCACGCAGGAGAACGGCACGCAACGCGTAGAGACTGAGTTGTTCACTTCATTAGATAAAGCGCGTATGCCCGTTCGTTATATGTCGCTCACGCTGGCGGCTGGAAATGACGAAGAAGTGCTTAAGTCTTATAGAAAGATGATCGCCGTGCGTATCTTCAAACGCCATGAAACTGTGGGCGATGTGACCGCCGAAGAAGCGGCCGCCGCGCTAGCGGAAGCGAACATGACCGCCGAAGAAGCGGAAGCGATCTATCGTTTGACTTCGATCCCCACGTATCAAGAACGCTTCGTCATTCCGCCGTATAGCCGCGAAGGCGATATTGAAGAAATCTACGACCCGCAACAACGCAAGGCAGAGGCGGGCTTCGGCAGACAACAAGCGCCGCAGAGAGGGCTGTAAGTTATGTCCGCCCCAATTCCCACGCTCTTGGTTGACTTTGCCGCGCTTTTGGAATATCCCTCGGCGGAGATACAAGCACAGGCACAGGTTTGTCTCGAACGTCTGCGCGCTGTGGATGTAGAAGCCGCTGAAAAGTTGGAGAAGTTTTCAAACTTTGCAAAAAGTTCCGCTTCACAGCGCTTGCAAGAGTTATTCACGACCACGTTTGATATGCAACCGGTCTGCTATCCGTATGTCGGCTTTCACTTATACGGAGAAAGTTACAAACGCGGCGCGTTCATGGCGCAGTTGAATGAGGCCTATCGCGCCTGCCTCTATTCCGCCGAGCAGGAACTGCCTGATAATCTTGCTGTGATCTTGCGTTTTCTTGGGCTGAATGAGGAGAATCGCCAAAGTGAGTTTGGGCAGGCGCTGATTTGCTCCGGCGTATTGCCAGCGTTGGAGAAAATGCTCGCCACGTTCGGCGCGGAATCGGAGAATCCTTATTTTGGGCTTCTGAAGGCGCTGCATCTATTTCTCATTCATAGCTCTGAAAAGGAATTAAGCCATGCTTGACGTTCTACTTTTTGTCGTCTTCCCGTACGTGGCGCTCGCCATCGGTATTGTCGGCACGATCTATCGCTATCTAACCAATCAATATTCATTTACTAGCTTATCCTCCCAATTTCTGGAAAGCGATTTGCAATTCTGGAGTTCCACGCTTTGGCATTATGGCATCCTGCCGACTACGGTGATTCACATAGCGGGCTTCACCCTTCCCAAAGTGATGGCGGCTTTGCACAGCACGCCCGAATTGCTGTATTTATCTGAATTGGCTGGGAAAGTTTTAGGCGTGATGGCGCTGGTGGGCGTGGCAATTATGTTATATCGCCGTCTGAGCAATACAAAAATCCGCGCAGTCACTTCGCCAGTGGATTGGATCATCCTAGCTTTGTTGTTTGGGCAAGTCTTCTTTGGCTTGATTCTCGCTTTTGCTTATCGCTGGGGCGCGACTTGGTTTATTCACACCGCCACGCCGTGGATGGTTTCGCTCGCCTCCTTCCAACCTTCGCCGCAATACGTCACCGCCTTGCCGTTGGCGCATAAAGTTCATTTCTTCACCGGCTTTGTGCTTTTCGCGCTCATGCCTTTTAGCCGCTTGGTGCATTTAGCGACCTTCCCAGTCGGTTATCTTTGGCGGCGCTTTCAGCTAGTGATTTGGACGCGTAAGAAAGTCGCGTAATAATTGCGCGTGAAATAACATGTGGAATAAAATGAACAGCCTACTTCGAGAAGGAAGCCGCAATCTGTTTCCTGCTTACTTCGCCCTCGTCATGGCGACGGGCATTGTCTCCATTGCGGCAAAATTAGAAGGCATGCCTAACATTGCCTGGGGGCTGTTCATTGCGAACATTGTTTTTTATAGCATTCTCTGCCTGCTGACATTGGGACGCATTTTTCTAAATTTTTCAGGGTTGATTGCCGACCTGACCAGCCATCAGCGCGGACATGGTTTTTTCACGCTCGTCGCCGGAACCTGCGTGCTGGCGCGTCAATTTCACATCATTGCGGATAACCTTAATATTGCGGTTTTACTTTGGCTGGTTGGGCTGATTCTCTACTTCCTCTTGATGTACACCTTCATTGTCGCGGTGACGATCAAAGAAGAAAAGCCAACGCTTGAAAGCGGGCTGAGCGGCGGGTGGTTATTGCTGGTGGTTTCTACGCAATCTATCTCGGTGACCGGAGCCAGCTTAACCGAATTTTTTGGACCATTTGCCGAAGCCCTGCTCCTCCTCACCCTAACCATGTTTCTGCTCGGCTTTATGCTTTATATTTTGGTGATCTCGCTGATTTTTTATCGCTTCACCTTCTTTCGCTTGAAGCCGGAAGAACTTGCCCCGCCTTATTGGATTAATATGGGCGCGATGGCGATCACTACTTTGGCTGGCTCGGCGCTCATCCTTGAAGCCAATCATTGGAAATTGATTCAAGACATCATGCCTTTTTTGAAAGGCATCACCTTGCTGTTTTGGGCAACCGCCACCTGGTGGATTCCCCTGCTCATTATCCTCAGCGTTTGGCGGCATGGCTATAAGCGCGTTCCAATTGTTTACGAACCTTCTTATTGGGGGCTGGTCTTCCCGCTCGGCATGTACACTGTTTGCACGTTTCAACTTGCCAAAGCTTTGCCGCTCGATATTCTGTATATCATCCCGCGCTACTTTGTCTATTTGGCAATTGTCGCATGGGTGTTGGCAATGCTGGGGTTGATTGCTCAGCTAAGCAGAAGTTTTTTTGCGCCGCAAAGCGCAATCAAATGATGACGCGCATTGTCATTTGCCTTTCGTCTGCGGCTTGATGCGCCGCCACGAACCAATGACGAAAAGAATCCCTCCGCAGACCTCGCTGATGCGCCCAATCAAAAGCGCAACGGGAAACCAGAATTGCAAAGCGCCGATTAGAATGCCGGCGTTGAGCAAAACAAAAGAAGCCCAAACCACGCCCTCCGAGCCGCGTGAGAAACCCTTGCCAAAGCGCGGCACGATCCAAAAGGCGACGCCCATTGCCAATTGAAAAAGCCAGCCAATTAACAAAAATTCAACATGTAAGGGGAAGAGATTCCAAATAGCCGCATAGATGAATAACCCCTTCTCGATCAGAATTAAAGCCCCGCAGAACAGCCCCAGCAAAAGATACAACATAGAAGCGCGAATGAACCAAACGCTTAAGCGCGGCATTTACTTTTCCCTCACCCTTTTCCAACTATTCAAGACGAATAAAACTCCGGCGGTGAATTGAAGCGCGGCGGAAACTACTAACGCCCAGCCGCTAAACGCATTCGGGCGCGCGGCTTGAAGCGGCTCGACCAGCGCCCGCAACAATAAGCCTAAGTTAAGCGCCGCATACATCCACCAGCCCAGCGCTTCACTGCCGCGCGGCTTTTCCAGCGAATATTTGGGGAACATCCAAAAAACTACGCCGAAGATTAATTGCGTGATCCAGCCGAAGACCAGCAAATGTATATAAGCCGGAAAGAAACCGTTCGTTGCGCCAAACGCCAGCGCGATACCTAAAATTAAAGCGAGGATCAAACAAACCATCGCCGTTTTGATGAGCGTGCGAGTGAGGAGCGGCACGATTATTTCTCCGATAAACTTTTGCGAATTGAATACACGGTCATGCCGATAAAAATGAAAATGGCAATTTCATTGAGCAAGCCGCCCCACATGCGTAAAGTTTGCAGGTTGGCATAATCCGCAAAAGCGCGCAATGCCAGCGAAGCATGAAGCAGAATCAATTGGAGATAAAACGCCGGCTGAAAATTGATCGGGATGCCCAACACGGCGGGGAAGATGATCGGCGCGTGACCGAAGATCATGGAGATGACGAAGCCGATGAAGATGACGTGCAAAAGCGCATCATATCTTGGACCTGCAACCTGCGCGCCAAAAAATAAGTTTAATCCGCCGCCGATTCCCAGCCAGATAAATCCCAGCGCCAAGCACCAGGCGATATAGCGCGTGAGCGGAAGTTTGTGCTTGAGGTTTTTCCAAGCGATGTCATTGCGCAGAGACCAAAAGGCGATGCAAATTAACGCAATGCCGACTAAAACGGTTCCGAGTTGGAGATTGAATAGAGAAGCGCTTGTGCCGACAAGAAAGAGAGCCGCGATGATTCCGAATAATATTTGTTGCAGTTTAGTGGGGCGTAACACGCGGCTTAACTCCAGCCGCTCGCCGGTGATGGTTAGAATTAGATACGCCTGCCAGAAAAAAACAATTTGAGAAATTTGCCAGCCAAACAACCAAAGGAGATTGCCCACAAACCAAGTTAACATCCCAAACCACATGGTGATCGTGTGCAAAGCCGTCTCGCGGCGCGCCATCACGGTCAGGATGCCCACTCCGCCGAGGCTGGCGAGCGTCAGCAAGATCGGTCCGAGCGGCAGGGGCTTAATCAGAATGGTGAGCAAGCCGCCCAGTCCGGCGAGGAGCGGGGGTAAGTACATCCACTTTTGTTTGATTGCCACGGCGCGTTCCAGCGTGATTAATGCGCCTAAAAATCCAGAGATCATCAAGGGACCATGCGCCAGCGCCAAAGACGGCGTTAATGCGGGGAGTTGCCAGCCTAGCCGCAAAAGCCCAGCCCAGAGCGCGAAGATTAATGCGAGCATGGCGAAAAATAGAAATGGAATTGGAAAACGATTGAGTTTCATGCCTGCATTGTACCGCGAAGTTATTTTTATAAAGTTTTGAGCAGGTCGCTTTTATCCCCGGATAATTGCTCAAATAACTTTTGTAATTCGGGCAACATGCGATGAAGTTCTTCTTTGTGGATAGATGAAAGTTGTTCGAGCAGAGCCGTTCCCTGCGCCGAAAGTTTCACATAAACCTGCCGCCGATCGGCACGAGAAGGTTCGCGTGTGAGCAAACCTTGCGCCTCCAGCCGATTGACTAACCCCACTGCGCTATGATGCTGAATTTGCATCCGTTCAGATAATTCTTTGACTGTGATTTTATCGCGCCCGGGAAAGCCCTTGATGGATAACAAAGCTTGATGTTGTTGGGGAGTTAGCCCCATAGATTGCGCGGCTTCTTCGCTGAAGCGGAGGAATTGCCGTAAAGCGTAGCGAAAGGCGGAGAGAATTTCGTATTCGGTTTTTGTGATCCGAGCCATTGCACATCCTTGTAGTTAATTTGAGAAGAATGATACCATTGAATTATATCGTAATACGATATATAATTAGCGTTCAACTTATTTAGAGGAGCAGAGAAGCAGATGGTAGAAAGAAGTAGTCTGGATTACAAGCACGCGAATGTCAACCCTTCCGGCGGGTTTCGTATTTTTTTAATTTCGCTTTTAGCGGCATTGATTGGGCTTTTGGCTGGTTTTGTGGCTTATGGGCTGTATTCGTTAATTTCAATTATTACGAATCTGGTTTTCTTTCAACGTTACGGCATTACCCTGCCTAACCTGGACGCTAATCCGTTAGGCTTGTGGATCATTATTGTGCCGGTAATTGGCGGTTTGATCGTGGGCGTGATGGCGAAATATGGATCGCCTAAAATTAAGGGACATGGCATCCCCGAGGCGATGGAAGCCGTGCTGACGAATCGAAGCCGCATCCAGCCGCGCGTGGCGATTCTCAAACCGATCTCGGCGGCGATTGCAATCGGCACGGGCGGCCCGTTTGGCGCAGAAGGTCCAATCATTCAAACTGGCGGCGCGCTGGGCTCGCTGATTGGTCAACTGCTCCACACTACCGCGTCTGAGCGCAAAGTCTTATTGGCTTGCGGCGCGGCGGCGGGCATGGCGGCGACTTTTAGCACGCCGATTGCCGCGGTGATTTTAGCGATCGAGCTTTTATTGTTTGAATTCAAATCGCGCTCGTTCATCCCTTTGGTAATTGCCAGCACATTGGCAACTACCGTCCACCTGTGGCTGATGGGTACGGGTCCCATGTTCACAGTGGGCGCCGTGGATTTTGGCATTCCCACCGCTTTACCTTATTACATTGTGCTTGGGGTTGTGTGCGGCGTAGCGGGCGTGGGCTTCAGCAATTTGCTGTATTGGGTTGAGGATTTATTTGACCGCCTCCCATTTGATTCGATGTGGTACCCGGCAGTTGGCGCGCTGGGCTTGGGCATCATCGGCTATTTCTTTCCGCGCGTGATTGGCGTGGGTTACGATACGATCTCCGATATCCTCAACGCGCGCTTGGCTTTGGACGTTTTGTTCGCCATTATGATCTTCAAGAGTTTGGCTTTGGTCGTTTCGCTCGGCTCGGGAACTTCAGGCGGTTTGCTGGCGCCTATGTTTATGTCTGGCGCGGCATTGGGCGGGGCGTTTGCGATGATCGTGAATCAAATTTTCCCTAACGCGCATCTTTCCCCGGCGGCTTGCGCGTTGGTAGGGATGGCGGCGGTCTTTGGCTCTGCGGCGCGCGCCACTTTCACGCTGATCATTTTTGCGTTTGAAATCACCCGCGACTATAACGCCATTCTGCCTTTGATGCTGGTCTGCGTGCTGGCGGATGGCGTTTCGCTTCTTCTTATGCGTAATTCCATTATGACTGAAAAATTATCGCGCCGCGGTTTGCACATGCACTTTGACTACGAGCCGGACGTTTTGCAACAGACGAAAGTCGGCGAGGTGATGGATACAAAACCAAAATCTATTCCTTCCACGATGACCGTCAAAGAGATCGCCAATCATGTCACGCGCGGCGATGCGGAATACGCGCATCATCAAGCCTTCCCAATTATGAAAGAACAGCGCTTGGCTGGCATTATCACCTGGGGCGATATCGTTCAAGCCTTGGCGGAAGACGCGGATACTGAAAAAACTGTGTTGGAAGCGGGCAATTACGAACCGCTGGTGACTTATCCGGATGAATTGCTTTACGATGCGGTTGGCAAAATGTTACGCAATGACGTTGGGCGTTTGCCGGTTGTAGATCGCCAAGCGCCGGAAACTTTAGTCGGCTACTTGGGCCGCTCGGCGATTATGGAAGCCCGCTTGGGTCGCCTGCATGAGGAGCAAGTCCGCGAGACCGGCTGGCTCAAAACCGGCGCTTTTCCGAAGCCGGCTAAACTTTTGAATCGAAAAAAACGCGCTTCAAGCCAAGAAGATGCGTCTGAAGAATAAACGGTTTACACAAAAATCACCTTCAAATTGAAGGTGATTTTTTTAGGTTATTTTTCTATGCCTCGTAAATAAATATCCACAAGTTCGCGGATCGTTTCGCGGGGGACGGGTTTTTCCCCGGTGTGCGCGGGATAAAAATAGGGATACATCATGCCAAGCAAAGTCCACGTGGCGACTTCAATTTGAATTACGCGGAATTCTCCAGCCTCCATGCCGCTTTGCAAAATAGCTTGTATCTTGCCTACAAATTTATCCTGATAATTTTTACCAAACGCCTTGCGCGAAGCGGGGCTGAGGTGAACGATTTCCTGACTGGCGAGGCGAATCGTGGCGCGTTGTTCTGCCGGTTGAGATAAAACATATTCGGCGAATTTGCGGATCTGATCCGCGCTGGAAGCGGACTCAGCCGCGATGCGGTTAATCCCCGCCTCCATCTCATCCAGATGCGCTTGCAAGATTGCGAGAAAAAGCTGTTCCTTATCTTTGAAATGATAATACAGAGCCGCTTTGGATACGCCGAGTTCATCTGAAATTTCGCGCATTGCCAAGCCGTAATAGCCCTTATTGATAAAGAGGTGTTTGGCGATTTTTAGGATCTGTTCTGCCAGACCAAGCTCTGAATTTTCCATAGAATAATTGTAACGCTTTTGAAGTTCTTTACCAAAGCGCGGGCTTCGTCACCATGCAGAAGACGATCAATACCGCCGTCAAAGTGACCAGCGCTTCGATGAGGCTGGCTTGCCGCGCCGTTTGGCGATATTCATCTCCTTCCACGCCGGCGCTTTCGGCGATACGTATCTGTTTACGGAAGACTGGCGCGTAAACTTTGATTCCGAGAAAAACAATCACAAAATACAGCGTGAGTGAAGTTAGGATCCAGGGCGTGGTGATGGGAAATCCGGCGATAAAGACCATAGATAGTCCGGTGATCAGCAACATTACATAAGCGGGGTTTGCCAAACGCCGATCGAGAAACCGAATGGCATTGAGGGCGAAAAGCGTCGCCTCGCGTTTTTCGCCCGCGCTGAGCAGTAACATGCGGTAAGTCAAGTTACTGCCAACTGCCACAATCGCGGATAGAACGTGAATCCATTTAATCAAAATATAAAGCGACATGAATGTATTTCCTTTGTCTGTTATTTAAGTAGTCGATCGTAAGTATTTAGAAAACAAATCCCTGCTCAAGCCGCCGTCCTCGGCGGCGGGGACGCCGCCTTGAGCGATGGTTTGTAAAATTTATTTCGACTGACTATTTAGCTGGCGCTTTTATAACTGAGACGGTTAATAACAGGGTTAGGATTGTTCAAGCCTCGCCCTGCGTTATTGTAGATTGCAGGCGGATGGCAGTGGCTAATTCCTGCCGATGGTTTTTCAGCCCGAGCGTAAGAAATGCCAATAGGAGCGCTAGAATGCTGATCGTTAAGTAAGCCGCGCTGTAACCGTTTGCCCCGCCGCCGGCGGATGCCGCAATCGCCCCAACCAAGGCGCTGCTGATTAATTGTCCAATGCTGGTGAAAACTGCAATTGCGCCTTGCGCCGAAGTCCTTTCAGATTCAGGGGCTTCGTTGAGCATGATGTAACGCACCGGCGCGCCGAGCAAAGCGGAAAGCCCCAGCCCGATGATAATGCCTGCGAGGATGAACATCCATAAGGCGGAGTTGAAAAAGCCGAATAAAAGCGCGCCAAGCGCCAGAAGAATCGTCCCAACGGTAACGACGATTTTGGAGCCAAACTTATCGAGCAGTTTGCCGGAAAGCGGCGAGCCAACGGCGAGCGCCAACACAACGGGCATAAGCAAGTAACTGGCGGAATGTTTGTCAACTGTGTGGGGCATGGCGGCGATAGCTAAAGCCGGCAGAAAGACCATGCTCACTTCGCCGATGCCCGCCCCAGCGGAGAGCGCGCTGGCTAAGATAGATTGACGACTCTGAAACAAGGTCAAATGCAAAATTGGATCGGCTGATCTTTTTTCAATGGCGCCGAAGACGAAGAGCAGAATTGCGGCAAGCAATAGAAAAGGCAGAACGTTGAGCGAAAATAAACTAGCCGTAAAGTTGGCTATATCAATTTGATTGAGCGCGTAGGCAAAGGCAGAAAGCAGAATGCCAAGCGTTAACATGCCTGCCCAATCGAAGGCGCCGCGCGTTTCAGGGCGATTGGCGGGGAGCAAATTCCAGCCTAAGATTCCTACAAGTAAAGCGATGGGCAGGTTAATGATGAACAGCCATTCCCAAGTTGCAAAGGTCATAATGATTCCGCCTAGAATGGGACCGATGAGAAACGCCAGCCCGAAGACTGCGCCAATGATCCCAAGCGCGCCGCCGCGTTTTTCGGGAGGGAAGGTATCGCCAATCACGGCGCTGGCAACCGGGAAGATGCCGCCCGCGCCAAAACCTTGCAGGGCGCGTCCGATCAGCAGAACTGCGAATAAGTTGGCTGGCGCGAGCGCGACGATGAGCGAACCAAGCCCAAAGAGCGCTACATCCAGCGTGTAAATCAAACGGCGGCTGAAGAGATCGGAAAGTTTTGCCATGAGCGGCGTGCCGATTAAATTGAATAAGACGTAAATGCTGAAAGTCCAGGTGAGGGCGCGATCGCCAACGCCGAAGAAGTTTTGGATGGGGGGTAGGGCTGGCGCGATGATAGCGATATCCAACGCGCCCATTAATACGCCTAGAAAAAGAACCAATAAAATTTGATTGCGGTTGTTTGCGTGCATACGTGTCTCCTTGAGTGAACCGAACTTACTGACCGCTCGGTAAGTTGAATATACTCAGGCGAGGCGAATCTGTCAAGGAGTGAATAGGCTTGTGCGGAAGCGAGCAATTCGGCGATATGTCTAGACTTTTTAGAGATGATTATTTTTACTATAAAAATCATAAATATTGTGGTATGATTGCCATATACAATTTAGGGCTTTTTAGCGAATATTTGGCTAATAAATTGCATTAACCCCAAATCACAACGAATAAAAGAGGATTACAACATGACACTTGCGGCAAACCTTGGATACCCGCGCTTGGGCGCGAAGCGTGAATTGAAATGGGCTTTAGAAAGTTATTGGGCAGGCAAAACCAGCGCGGCGGATTTACTGCAGACCGCCAAAGCCTTACGGCTGGAACATTGGCAAACCCAACAAGCCGCGGGCATTGACGTAATTCCTTCCAACGATTTTTCATTATACGATCACGTTTTGGATACTACGCTGATGGTTGGAGCCGTGCCTCAGCGCTATGCCAAACTTAATCAGCCGACCGCTTTGGATTTATATTTTGCGATGGCGCGCGGGACGCAACAAGGCGAGACGAGTTTCGCCGCGATGGAAATGACCAAATGGTTCGATACGAACTATCATTACATTGTTCCAGAAATTGAACCGCATCAAACTTATCGCTTGGCTTCTACTAAAGTTGTGGATGAATTTATCGAGGCGAAAGAAGCGGGGATTCACACCCGCCCGGTCTTGTTTGGACCTGTATCTTATCTGCTGTTGAGCAAATCTACTTCTGCGGATGGCGTTCCGCTCGATACGCTCTCTCAACTTTTGCCAGTGTATGTGGAAGCGCTACAGCGCCTCGCCGCCGCCGGAGCGGACTGGGCGCAAATAGACGAGCCGTGCCTCGTTTTGGACTTGGATGAATCCGCGCGCAAAGCCTACGCTGACGCATACAATCAATTGGGGCAGGTTGCCAATATCCGCTTGTTGATCGCGACTTACTTCGGCGCTTTGGGAGATAATTTAGAACTGGCGGCGGGCTTGCCGGTTTACGGCTTACACATTGATTTGGCGCGCGCGCCTGAGCAATTGGAAAAAGTTTTGGCGCAATTGCCTGCGGAGAAAACGCTCTCGTTAGGCGTTGTGGATGGGCGCAACGTTTGGCGCGCAGATTTGGATGCGGCGCTGAAAAAAGTTCAAACGGCGGTTAGCGCATTGGGCGCGGAGCGCGTGCAGATCGCGCCGAGTTGTTCGCTGATGTTTAGTCCGCATGATTTGAATCTGGAAACGAAGTTGGATGACGAACTGAAATCCTGGCTGGCGTTTGCGCGCCAGAAGCTGGATGAATTGGCGGCGCTTAAACAAGCTGTCAGCGGGGGAGCGGAAGCGGCGGCTGATTCGTTTACGGTCAGTCGCGCGGCGCTGAAGAGTCGCCATGCATCGGCGCGGACGCATAATCCGCAAGTGCGCCAACGCCTTGAAGCGGTGAATGCATCTATGTTGAATCGCGCGCATGATTTTGAGACGCGCAAAATCGCGCAGGCTAAAAAACTTGGCTTGCCGCCGTTGCCAACTACGACGATTGGTTCGTTTCCGCAAACTGCTGAAGTGCGCGCACAACGTTCGGCGAAGAATAAAGGCGCGTTAACGCAGGCGCAATATGACGAGTTTTTGAAAGCTGAAATCGCCCGCACAATTCAAAAACAGGAAGAGATCGGTTTGGATGTGCTGGTGCATGGCGAGTTTGAACGCACGGACATGGTTGAATACTTTGGCGAGCGGCTGACGGGCATTGCTTTCACGCAAAATGGTTGGGTGCAAAGTTATGGCTCGCGCGCGGTGCGTCCGCCGATTATTTTTGGCGATGTCGCCCGCCCCGCGCCGATGACGGTCGCTTGGTCGGCTTATGCTCAAACGCTGACGAATAAACTGGTGAAAGGCATGTTGACCGGACCAGTCACGATTTTGGAATGGTCGTTCGTGCGCGACGATCAGCCGCGCTCGGTCACTTGCCGTCAATTGGCGCTGGCGATTCGCGATGAAGTTCTTGATTTGGAAGGCGCTGGAATTCAGGTCATTCAAATTGACGAACCGGCTTTCCGCGAGGGTTTTCCTTTACGCAAAGCCGAACAAAACGATTATTTGAAATGGGCGATTGAGGCTTTCAAACTTTCCGCCAGCGGCGTGCGCGATGAAACGCAAATCCATACGCATATGTGCTATGCGGAATTTGATAACATCATCGAGGCGATCGGGCTGATGGATGCGGACGTGATTTCAATCGAGGCTTCGCGCTCGAAGATGGAATTATTGGACGCTTTCAAACAATATCAATACCCGGGCGAGATTGGTCCCGGCATTTATGATATTCATTCGCCCAATATTCCTACGCAAGCCGAAATGGAAGATTTGCTGGAGCGAGCCGCGCAAGTTGTGCCAGTGGAACGCTTATGGATCAATCCCGATTGCGGTTTGAAAACCAGACAGTGGGAACAAGTTATTCCCGCGCTGACAAATATGGTCAATGCCGCGCAGGCGCTGCGCCAACAATTGAAAGTATAAGAATCAGCGTTGGTCACGTCCAAGAATATATTGGTTGGAAAATATTCTTTTGATAGGAGCGGAACATGAAAACTTATCAGTATTTGATCGTGGGTAGCGGCATGGCCGCCGATGCGGCTGTGCGCGGAATCCGTGAATTGGATGCGGATGGCTCGATTGGTATGATCAGCGCTGAAGCGGATAAACCGTATGCCCGCCCGCCGCTTTCCAAAGGCTTGTGGAAGGGCCGCCCATTGGAGAAGGTCTGGCGCGGCACGGAGAATCTCAAGGTTGAGTTTCAGCTTGGGCGCACAGTCACCGAATTGGATCCAACCGCAAAACGCGCGCGCGACGATCAAGGCGAAGAATACGCTTACGAAAAAATTTTGCTCGCCACTGGCGGCGCGCCGATCCGCTTGCCGTTTGGCGAAGAACAGATTATCTATTATCGTACGCTGGCGGATTATCAACGCTTGCGCGCGCTGACTGAGCAAGGTGAGCGTTTTCTCGTGATTGGCGGCGGCTTCATCGGCTCGGAGATTGCGGCGGCGTTGAATATGCAAGGCAAGCAAGTGACAATGGTCTTTTTGGAGAACTCAATTGGCGAACGGATTTTCCCGCCGGAACTTTCGCAGTTTCTGAATGACGCTTATCGCAAGAAAGGCGTGGAATTGATCCCTGCCGACGGCGTGGAAAAGTTTGAGAAAACCGGCAACAGTTTCAAGGTCCAGACCAGAAGCGGAAAGACGTTTGAAGTGGACGGTGTTGTGGCTGGCTTGGGAGTCCGCCCGAATGTGGAGTTGGCGAAATCCGCAGGTTTGAAGGTTGAGAACGGCATCGTGACGGACGATCATCTGCGCGCTTCCGCTCCAGATGTGTATGTGGCGGGCGACGTGGCGCTCTTTCCTCATGCCGCGCTTGGAAAAATGATGCGCGTGGAGCATGAAGATAACGCTCTGCGGATGGGCAAGCAGGCTGGGCGCAATATGGCTGGCGCAAATGAAGCCTATACTCACGCGCCATATTTTTATTCCGATCTATTTGAATTTGGATATGAAGCGGTGGGTGAGTTGAATAGCAAAATGGAGATCGTTGCGGATTGGCAAGAGCCTTTCCAAAAGGGCGTTTTATATTATTTGGACGGCGTGCGCGTGCGCGGCGTGTTGTTGTGGAATGTGTGGAGCAAGGTCAAAGAGGCGGCGGCTTTGATTGCGGAAGCGGGCCCCTTCACTGCGCAAGATTTGATCGGCAAAATCAAAGTGGAATAAGCGAACATGAATACGAATCGTATCGCAAATAAAGCAGAGCAGATTAAGCAGGCTGAAGATTTTCGCAACCTGCATCACGGTTCGATTCTAATTTTGCCCAACGCTTGGGATGCCGCATCCGCCAAGATGTTTGAGCGGGCGGGCTTTGACGCAATCGCCACCACCAGCGCGGGAGTCGCTTCATCCTATGGTTATCCTGACGGCGAGATGTTGAGTCGCGCCGAAATGTTGGAGGTGGTCCAGCGAATCGCAAAGTCGGTCGCTGTGCCCGTCACTGCGGACATGGAAGCGGGATTCGGCGAAACGCCCGAAGAAATGGCTGAAACTGCCCGTCTCGTGCTTGAAGCGGGCGCGGTTGGGTTGAATCTGGAAGATGGGACGATCAACAAATCGTATCCGTTGGAAGACATTGCGCTTCAAGTTGAAAAAATAAAAGCCATGCGCGAAGCTGCACAGAGTTTCGGAGTCCCGCTGGTGATCAATGCGCGGACGGACGTGTATGAAAAAACTGATAAGCGCGACAAAGCCGCACTGGCGCAAGCCATTCAGCGCGGCAATGCCTATCGTGAAGCGGGCGCGGATTGTATCTTCGTCATCAGTGTGGACGACAAGCAGACCATTGCCGAACTTGTCCGCGAGATTGATGCGCCGATCAACGTGCTGGCTCGGCACGGAAGCCCGACTATCGCAGAGTTGAAAGAGCTCGGCGTGGCGCGAGTCAGTTTCGGGTCAATCCCGATGCGGGCGACCATGTCGCTGGTGGGAAGAATCGCGGACGAGTTGAAACAACATGGCACGTACAGTTTCGCGCAAGATATTTTGACTTATGGCGAAGTGAATCGTTATTTTGAAAAATAAATATAGCGCGGACTAATCTAATGAAACAAGACGAGGTGATATATGCAAAAGGCAATTCCTGAAATTTGGGAGTGGGCAGAATACTACTGACCCTGGTGTTATGTTGCGGCCGTGCGCCTGCAAAAAATAGCTCCTGAATATGAAGGTCGCGTTCGAGTGGTGGATAAAGCTTTCCCGTTGGAAATCTATGGCGGAGGTCCGCCTGACCGCCACGAACTTGAATTGGAAATTTGGCTCGCGGCTCTGCAAGAACCTGCGGCGACTTTCAAACCGTTCAGCGACGATTTCCCCACGACCACGCTTCCCGCTTTCGATGCGGCATGGTGCGCGTTTCAACAAGGCGAGTCCATCGGACGTGATTTTGATCTGCGCATCCGCCGCGCGTTCTTCGCCGAAGGACGCAACATCGGCAAGCGCGAAGTGATGTTCGATCTCGCGCGCGAAGCGAAA
>JADLCG010000054.1 GCA_020847355.1 Anaerolineales bacterium
CTTTCAAAAGAAAACCCAGCGCTCCGGCTTTGATGGCTTGATAGGCTTGATCGCTTTCGCTAAAACCGGTTAATACTAAGATGTTAGATTTTGGCGAAACTTCTTTGATTCGGGGGATCGCCTCCAAACCGTTTAATCTTGGCATTTGAACATCCAGCAGAACGATATCCGGCTTGGTTTGTTTCGCCAGCTCTATGGCTTCTAAACCGTCTTGTCCCTCGCCGACAACTTTTATATTTTTTTGAAACGAAAGAATGGCGACCATGCCGTCGCGTACAACGCTTTGATTATCTACTACTAAAATCCGAATTGGCTTCATTGCTCTAACCCTTTCTGCTTATGGTTACGGAAATTTTTGTGCCCTTGCCAACCTTGGATGTCATTTTGAACTTTCCATGGATCAACAAGGCGCGTTCGCGCATATTTTTCAAACCCAGCCCGGCGGCGTCCGCTTCTTTTAGTTTGAAGCCGTCCCCATCGTCTTCAATTTCCAGCGTGATGTTTTGGCGCGATTGTTTTAAGGTGAGCAAGACATTTTTTGCGTGCGCGTGCCGCAAGGTATTATTGAGCGCTTCTTGCGTGATGAAATATAAAGCCAGTTCGGCGTACTTCGGGATTTTGATATTTTCGTCCGCCAGCAAGCGGGCTTTGATATCCGCGCGCCCCTCCACTGCGGCTAGGCGATGGTGAAGCGCAGAAATCAAACCGTCTTTCAAATCTACCGGTTGCATTTCGTAGAGGAATAAACGCATTTCTTTGACGGCTTGCCGCGCGTTTTCGCCGATGCGCGTGAGTACTTGCAAAGGAGCGATCTTCGACCCAGCCTCAATTCCGGCTTGGGCGGCTTCGGTGAGCGCTACCAACCCGTATAATTTTTGGCTGACCGAATCGTGCAAATCGCGTAGTAATCTTTGCCGCTCCGTGGCGACGATGGCGTTTTGGCGGCGGCGAGCGCTTTCGATCAGCGTGGCGATCTGGTTGGCGATTGTGGTCAACCGAATCACTTCATCCTGCGTGTAAGGCGCGTCGTCTATGCGGCTGAGGCATAAGCAACCGAGCAAGGTATTCTCCTGTTGCGCGTAAGTCACCAACGGGATTAAGACCGCCGAGTTGAAACCAAGATTTCTGATATTGAACGGAACTCTTTCATCGGCGCGTAAATCATTCACGATCAGCGGACGGTTTTCTTCATTGTCAATCAGCAGATTGTACATGAGCGCATAGGTGGCTGTGTTGCTGATGATTTTTAGTTGCTCGGGCGGCAATCCAAATTGAGTATGAAGCGTCAATTTTTCTTGATCTTCAGCCTCGTCTTTGGCGCTTAGAAAAATCGCCGCCGCCTGACTTTTGAAAGAATATAAAATCTGATAAATGGATTGCGATAAAAACTCGTCTAAGTTGAGCGAGCGGCTGGCGGCGCTGGAAATTGCGTTAAGCAAGACGAAGAGTTCGTCGCGCGCTTGTTGACGGGCGTCTTCGGCTAATTTCTTTTCGGTGATATCGCGCCAAATCACCAGATGACCAAATTGCGTCCCATCGCTTTTGCTGAGTTGCGAAACGCGGATGTTTAGATAGCGCCAATCATTTTGCATCTTCATGCTACGGCGAAAGTCCATCTCTTTGATGCCTTCAAACGCGCGCGCTAATTTATCCCAATCTGTTAATATTCGCGTGATCGGTTGCCCGTAGAATTTCTCGCGCGAGGATTCGATCAAGCGCTCCGCCGCGGAGTTCATATCAATTACTTTGCCTTGCTCGTCCACCACCATCCAGCCGTCGTCCATGCTTTCAACTGCGGCTTCGCGGGTGAGCGGTATAGCTTCAATCAGCGCGCTGTTGAATTTTCCATAGGCAACCCCAGCCAACCCCAGCGAATAAGCCAGAATAGAAGTGAGCGCGTTAATTTCGAGACCCTTCTCGAATGAAATGAAAATCGTCCCGAGGATTGGAATGAGCGCTCCGAACAAAATCGTCCCGGCTTTGAAGAAGTGCGCGCGCGGCTTGCGGGCAAAGGTATCAATGAGGAAGATCAAACTTCCGGCGAGCAGATGCAAAATATATAGGACATGGATGTGTTCCCAAGCCTGATTGAACGGATCAAAGACGGAAGTTCTAAAGCGTTCGTCCCAAAATAAAATTTGGGTCAGAGCCGGTTCAATGAGCAGAAGCGAGATCGTGTAAGGGTTGATCCAATTGCGGCGATTTGAGTAGGCGAGCGTGAAGAATAGGAAAAAAGTCGCCGCCGCCGCCAAACATAAATTGTTGATCCCGATAAAAATATCAGTCGAGACGATGGCGCGTTGCGTCTCATGCAGGAAATAGGCGCTGGTCCAAATTCCGAGGACGATCGTCAGCCACATCAGGCTGGTTGTGCCGGAGGCTTTTTTGTACAAGAATAGAATCAGCAGTCCGCTGAGCGCGGCGATGAGCAGGAGGAAGAGAATGGGAAAATTTGAATTCATGCTTGAACAATTTCTAATAAATCCGATAGCTTACATAGCGCGCGCAAATTTGCATCTTGTAAAATTTGTCCCGCGCTGAGCGTTTGCGTTTGATAAGCCGCGCTCAGTTTTTGCAATGCGACTTTTGTAGAGCCGTTCAAAATTTCCAAACAGGCGGCTTGCAGAATACTTTGCGGCTGAATTTTCTGAACTTGAGCGTTGAGCGCTTCGGTTTGATTATTTTTGAAATAACTTACGGCAAGCGCGAGACGCAGATCGAGCTGATTAGGATTTTTTTCAAGCGCCGTTTCAAGCGTCTTAACTGCATCTTGCGGCTTGTCCAGAGATAGATACAGCCATCCAAGCGCTTTTGATAAAGCGGGGGCGCTCGGATCATTTTTGACGGCTTGTTTGGCGAAGCGGATGGCGGCTTGATTTTTTCCCACGCTGTGCGCGCTGATAGCTGAGTTTAGCATGAAGACGCTGTTTGCAGGGTTTAATTTTCTGGCTTGTTCAAAATGAAGAAAAGCTTTTTCGCGTTCCCCCGCGCCGAAGGTTTGTATGCCATGTAAGTTATCTACCCAGCCGGCATAGCTGACTTCTTTTTTGGCGAGAGCGGCAAAATTTTGCAGGTGGTCGGCAAAGCGCTCCAGATGTTGTAACTGCCAGTTGAGTTGAATCAAGCTTAGCGTTAGGGCGAGGCGGGTTTTTATTTCCGTGCGAGCGGGCAAAGCGGCTAGCTGAGTTTCGTAATTGGCGCGGGTCTCTTCATCTATGGAGAGATTTTCCGCCCAGACAAAAAGTTGATTGGGGATGGACGGCTTGCGCGAACCGCGCGGCGGCGCAAACTCTACAACGCGATGGCGAAACGCCCAGAAATCTGGCGCGGCGTGGGGGAGTTGGGCGGCTTCCGTTTGGGTGAGCCAAAAGACGGCGCAAATTTTTTGCTCCACTAAATGTTCGCGGTGCAGGTTTAATGCGCGATAGACGGCGCCGTTGGTTTGTTGATTGACGTTTGCCAATTGCGCGATGAAGAAAATTGTTTTTTCACGGTTGGGAATTTTGCAAACATGGAGGATCACGTCTGGATCGTTGATTTCAGGCGTAACCCGCCGAACCACTAAATTGGATTTGAGTAATTTTTTTTCCAACGTTTGTTGGGCTAGCGCTTGTTTTTGAGGCGTTTGGTGAACCGCTAATAGAATGCTGGGTCTTTGCCAGCGCATTGCCAGTTCAATTTCATCATGGAGCGTGTTAATTCCTTCGAGAAACCCTTTGCTGTGAAAACTTTTTCCTGATGTTGAATGGGTGGGCGGTTTCATGGGCGCTGGGGATTATTCAAAACCTGATAAAAAGTGAACGGCTTTGACGGGTAAGAGGTAACGCGCTTCTTGGTGGATTAGATCGTAATATTCTTTCCAGAGGTCAAAAAATGCCGGAGCGTCCAGCGCGGTGAGGCGCTGAAACTGGTTGGCGCTCAGGGCTTGCATGGCTTCGTTGGTGAAGCCGCTCATGGAAATGATCATGCCGTAATCGTTGGGGGTTAGCGCCGCTAAAAAACTTTTGATGCCTTCTAAAGTTAATGCCTGCCCTTTGTTGCGGATCTGCGCCATGATCCGCTGGCCTTTTGCGCCAATGGGATCTGAAAAGGCAATTAAGTTGATCTGCCCTTTTTGCTTTTCTGCGGGCGCCATCCAAGAAGGGTAATATTCCATTGCGCGGAGCAAACCAGCAAGCATAATTTGAAGTTCGCGCGTGTTGAGTTGGTAGAGGTGTTTTTCGATTTGCGCCCAAGCGGATTCTTGAGCAAGTTCCATCTCGACTACGCTCTCAGGGGCGATTCTGCGGCGGGAACTGTAGATGCGAATCGCTTCGGCGTAAAAAGCCTGGACATTGGTAAACCGGCGGCAGGCTTGATAGCCCTCTTCGGTGATGAACCAGCGACCGCGTTCGTTCTTCGTCAGCCAGCCGGCGTGGGTGAAGGGAATACTGGAGACGCGGATAATTTTTTCGTAGCGCGGGGCGCGGGTATCAACGGTAAGTTGTGACTCTTCAGCAGTTAGTTTTGTAAAATTGGGGACAAGCGCTAACACTTCTTTAGCGGTTAAGCCTTCGTTTTTATCCCACAGAATTTCGAAGACGCTTCGTAATAATTCGCCTGCGCGTTGCGTTGTAGTATTTGACATTAACAGGTCCTAAGTGAAAGTGAGCCTGTATTATAAAGTATTCAGTCCTTGTTGTCTGCGGGTGAGGCGGATGTATTGTTCGATCATTTCTTTGGAATGTGGGCGGGTTCCTAAAACCACCAAATAACCGGGCGCCCAAAAATCGTTAGATAAATTCTCTTGCCGGATGCGCCCAAAATTCTCGAAGATCATCCGCGAGGTGTCGTAGCGAATCTGTTGCATGAAACGCACGGGCGGCGTTTCTGGCTGAACGGATATCGCCCACTGCAAGTAGGCATTATCTACGCTGATAAATTCCAGCCGCCAGCCAAATGAAAGGCAGATTTGTTGAAGCCATTGCGGCAAGAACAAGGCGAGATCGCCTTTGAGTTGATGCGCTGGAAAACGAGGAAGCAGTAAGCAAGTATAGCTAAGATCGTAGGATTCCTGCTGAACTGGCTCAAAAACGACTTCGTTTGTAAAAGCTGTTTCTGGAACTTCTTCCTCTTGCACGAGCGAGAAAGTTACGGTTGTTTTTTCGTCGGTGACGCTTGAAGAACTCATTACTTTAATAACCTTCCCTGATTAGTTTGATGCTGATTGCCGATTTCTTCCAATCTATGGCTGACATCGTTTTCATTATAAGGGATTGTTACGATTTTGGACATTAGAACTATTGGATTCCCGCCTTGCATATTTGAAAGGCGCTGAAAATTTGTTCTAGCTTGAAGCGCCTTCCACTTGCTCGTTTAATTTAGGCGATTTAACACGAAATGACAATGTCTATAAATGGGAAATCGAATATGCTTTGAACATTCTTTCAACTGTCTGCGCTTAGACTGCATAAGGAGTTCCAATGAGTAAAAGAGTTGTTTTTAATGGCATTGAGATTAACGCTTTAGAAAGCGAACAATCAGCTAAGGGTTTGTTAGGCTTTGTCGAAAATATTATCACGCGCCTTGAATCGGGTTTAGATAAAGGCGATGAAAATTTCAACATGTCCATTAATACCAGCTTCTCGTCAAGCCGCTCGACAAAATATAATATTTCAATTCGCGGCATTACCAACAATCGAACGCGCGACAAGGTGGTGGGCATTTTGCAAAAATCCGCCGAAGCGAAAAAAGGCAGGGTTTCCGGCACGTTGAAAGTGGATTTGCAAGTGCAGGATAATTAGTAGATTGAAAATCATCCGTTGGCGGATGATTTTTGATTCAGGGTGGGGAATATTTTTGTTGGCTGGCAGGTTGGGTTGAAGCGCGGGGCGTTTTAGGCTTGGTAGTCGTATCCCCCGAAAGTCATGGCTGGCTGAAAGGTAGATGTAAGGTTCTCAATCTTGATTTCTTTGCTTAGGCGGGGGAGATGTTGTATAGTTATTTTAAATTCAATTTTTCAAGGAGAATGATATGAATTATCGCTCAATGTTTGCCGTCAACGCCGTGGCGTTGGCTTTGTTTGGGGCTGGCTTTTTGCTTTTGCCGAAATTTGTATGGGAACAACTTAGGTACGATGAAACGGTGGGGCTTAATTTCCTCGCCCGCTTCTTTGGCTCGGCTTTGCTCTTGCTAGGTATACTCCTGTGGATGGTAAAGGATGTGGCTAGCGCTAAATTACAGCGCGCAATTGCGATGGTTTTGTTTGGTTATTCTATAGGCGGCTTTGCGCTGACAATTATGGGCACAACCAATAAAGCCGTTGGCGTAGTTCGCGCTAATGGTTGGGTACTGCTTGTGATTTACGCGGCATTCGCCTTGATTTACGGCTATATGCTGTTCTTGCAACCTAAAGAACAACAGCGTGCGCCCAAGAAAACATCTAGTAAATCAGGCTCTACGCCGCCAGCTGGTATGGGCTAACTCTTTTAAGCCGTCTTGTAAAAAAGGTTGAGACACTCTCTCAACCTTTTTAATTTAAGCGCGCTATTTATCTGCCTTGAACTTCGAGCGCGTTTAAGTTAATGTTACACTGTGTTCAATATGCGATTTTGTAAAGCGCTTCATCTTGGATTCGCAATTCTTCTTACGACGAGTTGTTCTGCCGAAAAAACTTTCGCGCCATTAGCGGACTTTGAAGCTGATTCTGTCTCCGTAAACTATTCTGCCGCCGAAACTGAATCTTCTATACCACTTTCGGCGCCTACTTCAAGAAGCGAAACGCCAACGCCGCCCGCGTGGGTGGCTGATTTCGCCGAACCGATTCTAAAGGCTATCGCCAACGTTCCGCCAACCTTCAAAGACGATTTCTCCATTAACCGCCGCTGGTTTCTGCGAACTTCTGAAAGCCCGCGCCTGCTGTTTGCGGAAATACATGACGATCTACTGTTTTTGAGATTGCCAGAGTCCAAGCGGAGTTTTTCAATTCTCTCTAACGCTTATCTCAATTATAAAAATTTCGCGTTAACGCTGGATCTGATTTTCTATCACAACCAGCCCAACGACCGCGTCCGCTTTCAATTTGACCGTTCCGGAAATTCGGAAGAGTCCGTTAATTTTGATTTATCCAATAATCGAAACTGGGCGTTGGATTACAAAAACGAAGCGGAGAGCGGCGTTTATCCGCACTTTCCGCCGGAGCGCGTGCCGGTGACGATCCTGATGCAAGGCGCCGCCTGCGCTATTTATGTGAATAACAGTCCGTTGATCTATGCTGAAAATTGCAGAACCAGCCCAAGCGAAGATGAAAAGGCTTGGCGCGCTTCGTTTCAACTCTTCAAAGATCATCGCGGAGAAGCGTTAGTGAATTTAGATAATCTGAAAATCTGGGATTTGGATCGGCTCTTAATCTCACAGTAGGAGTCAAGAAGGCATTACCTTCAGCGTTGCGCTTCCCACCAGCCCAGCAGTTCACTCAAAGCCAAACTCGGAGTTGCATCGCTTTGCCTGCCTGAATTCCAAGTGACGATCAACTCTTTCTTTGCGCGTGTGATCCCCACATAGAACAAACGCAAACGCTCTTTGATATATCCCAGCCGCGATTCAAACGTCGCTTTGCCTTCTTCGTACCAGTCATATTCACTGTTTGATTCCAATGCCGTTAATTGCGCCAGCGCTTCAGCTTCCATATTTAATCCTTGGCGAATAAACCATTTTTCAGAAATGAAATTATCATTCGGCGTACCCGAAGGAAAATCATAACTGTTGACGCTCATCAAATATACACGATCCCATTCCAAACCTTTGGCGCGGTGCATCGTCGTCACCGCCACTTTGCCGCGATGGCGTTCAGGGTCAAAGCCAGAATCGTCTTCCGAAAAGCCAATGAAGCGCCGTTCATTTTTTGCAATCACCGCCAACTCCGCCGTCAACTCAGGCAAACGCCAATCATTATGATCGTCTGCGGCTTTGCGTAAGACAAACGCTAATTTATGCGCCAATGCTAAATCGGGCGTTTCGGTGAAAACGTCTTGCGCCAACGTGAGAATCAATTGGTCAATTGGAAGCGTAACTGCATTCAACCATCTCCGCACAGTGACTCGAAATTCGTTTAGCTCTTGAATGACTTCGTCCGCTTCAGACTCGCTGATAGTTGCCAGCCAATCTTCAGCTTGATTCGGCGCGATGAAATTTTCTACTTCATATACCCGCTGAATCAATCCGCTTACGACCTTTACAAATTCAGCCTTTTCAACTTCTTCGCGCCAATCTCTGCGCCAGACTTCATAGGCTTTGGATAATTTTCGCGCGGATTGCGGGTCTGCTAAATAGGCTAATAAATAATTCAACGAACCCGCCGCCGCGCGCGTGGTAGATGTGGATGAGATTAGCTCAATCACTTCTATGTTTTTCTTTTTCAGCGCTTCAATCACTTCCACGCCGCGCGCGTTTCTTGGCACAAGGATCGCTATCGTTGGCTTGATTTCATTTTCTGCAAACGAATCCAAATAACCTTTGACCGATTTTGTAATATTATTTATTTCTTCGTCAGGCGTAAATTTTTTGCCGATCAATTTAATCCCTTCGGGATTATCCGGCGGGTTGACGGGTTCGTAACCAGCAGGCACAGGAGCGATATGCGGAAGCGATAAAGCGGTCCGCGCTTGCAGTTCGGGATGTGAATTCATCACCCAGTCAATCAGATGATTTGCCAATGCGATTACCGCAGGCTGTGATCTGCCCGATTCGGGCATATCGGCATTGTGATTTGTGGCGATGAAATTTCGTAATAAATCTGGATTGGCGGTAGTGAAGGTTTCAAAGATGGCTTGGTTAGGGTCGCCGACTCTTACCCAATTTCCATGCTCGCCGCTTAATAATTCTAAAATCTTTTGTTGCGACAAACTCGAATCCTGCGCTTCGTCTTCTAAGATGAATGGATAACGATAACGTAACCGTTCTAAATAATCAGCGTCATTTTGGAGCAGTGTTAATGCTAAGCGGATCAAGTCGTCAAAATCAACTGCGCCGCGATAGGCGAGGGCGCGTTGATAATCACTATAAATGGCGTAGCCAAGTTCAGCCAAAGGCAAAGGCGAGGCGGAGTTATCTAGTTTGGCGCGCAGACTTTCGGGAGTCAGGAGGCGGTCTTTAGCAGAGCGGATGAAGGCATTCGCTAGCGAATCCAGTAAGTTAGGAAGTTGCGAACGTTTGACCCAATCCAGTTTTGACGAATCAAGCGCTGGGTCGAGATAATCATCGAAAGAATTTGTCGCCAACCAAGCGCTGACCGCTTCGCGCCGAATAAAACTGGCTTCGCGTTCGTCAATGATTGTGAAGCGTTCATCCAAACTAACGCTGGCGGGTTTCTCGCGGACGATATCATGCGCCAGCCCATGCAATGTGCGCACACGATATTTATATAATGCGGTTAATGGATTATCAAAAAAGCCTTTGATGCGATTCTCAAAATTGTCAACCGCAGAATTCACCAGCGTGACGATTAAAATTTCTTGTCCGTCTTGCAGTTGCTTGTTTTGAATCAGTTGTGCGGCAAGCGCTGAAAGAATATGCGTTTTGCCGGCGCCCGGCACGGCGGCAATGCCTAATCTTCCGCCGTTGTAGCGTAGGATGTTTTGTTGCGAGGGGCGAGGGGAAAATGAATTCATAATTTTTTGAACTGCAAAGCGCGTTAAGGTTTATTTTTCTTCGCGTTCTTGGCGGTAAATATTTTTTGAACCGCGAAGCGCGCAAAGGTCGCTAAGATTTTAATTTGTTTTTCTTCGCGTACTTCGCGCTCTTAGCGGTAATATTTTTTTTGAACCGCGAAGCGCGCAAAGGTCGCTAAGATTTTAATTTGTTTTCTCTGCGTTCTTGGCGGACTTAGCGGTAATATTTCTTTGAACCGCGAAGCGCGTAAAGGTCGCCAAGATTTTAATTTGTTTTTCTTCGCGTTCTTAGCGGACTTAGCGGTAATATTTTTTTGAACCGCGAAGCGCACAAAGGTTGCCAAGATTTTAATTTGTTTTTCTTCGCGTTCTTAGCGGACTTAGCGGTAATATTTTTTTGAACCGCGAAGCGCACAAAGGTTGCCAAGATATTAATTTGTTTTTCTTTGCGTTCTTAGCGGACTTAGCGGTAATATTTTTTTGAACCGCAAAGCGCGTAAAGGTCGCCAAGATTTTAATTTGTTTTTCTTCGCGCACCTCGCGCTCTTAGCGGTAAATAATTTCTATAACCGCAAAGGTCGCTAAGGCTTTTTTATAAATTTGTTGGGCGATTCTTCGAGTCCATGAACTACTCGTTGAATCCCGTTCTTAATCAACTTTACGTTCCAGTTTATCAGAAAGCCAAGTTTAATATTTTTAAGTTTGAGATATGTGATAAGTTGAGCAAGATGAATTGGATGAACATTATCTACGGATTTGTTTTCAATAATGACAAGGTTGTCAACCAGCTCGTCAATTCGATAGCCTTGTTCAAATTCTTGTCCATCATAGATAATTGGCAACTTTAATTCAGTTAATACAACTCTGCCTCGCTTACGAAGTTCATGAGCATGACACGCTTGATATGCAGATTCTAACAAACCCGGTCCAAAATGTTTGTGGACAAGGTAAGCGCATTCAACAATATCTGTTGCAATCGCTTCGATTTCTTTGCTCATCGTCACCTCGCTCTTCTTTGTGTACTTCGCGTTCTTAGCAGTAAATAATTTCTTTGACCGCAAAGGTCGCTAAGATTTTAATTTGTTTTTCTTCGCGTACCTTGCGCTCTTGGCGGTAAATATTTTTTGAACCGCGAAGCGCGCTAAGGTCGCTAAGATTTTAATTTGCTTTTCTTTGCGTACCTCGCGTTCTTAGCGGTAAATAATTTCTTTGACTGTGAAGCGCGCTAAGGTCGCTAAGACTTTAATTTGTTTTTCTTCGCGTACTTCGCGTTCTTAGCGGATAATGAAAGATTCTCCCGAATCAACATCCACCATCATCACCGAAGTGTCCACCGCTTCAAAATCATTTCCGGTTAACACATCCAACAAATGAAGCATATCGTTATCCCAGCGTTCATCGGGCGCGCCGCTCACATACCAATTGGAGCCGTTATCCGCTAGGACAATTCCATAGGTTTTCATGGCTTGTAATAGAACTTGCATTTCAGGCGGAAAGCCCGAAATATCATAATCCGCTTTTAAACGAAATCTTGCGCCCATCGGCGGAATCGAATCGTCAGGGTCGGAAGTTTGATGACGAGCGGGCCAAATATAACCAGCCGTTTCTTCGGCAGTGAAGCGCAAAGCATGTTTAATTTCGCCTGCCGCAATTTCATCATAACGCACCAGCCCGGGCAGAATCGGTAAACCTGCGGCATCTGCGGAAGTCCAGGTATCGGGGCGGAGCGCGTTGGAGTTCAAATCAAAGATGGCGCCAGAGCCGCCGCTCCAATTGGCGCCGTTAAAACTGGCGTCATAAATTTCATAGAGTATGCAGGTCTCGGCGTCAAGCGTTAGGATGTGGTGATCTGAACCCCATTCGCGGCTTGGGTTTTCAGCAAGAGGATATGGACCAGCGTCGGATTCATCTGGATAATAAAACTCCGCCGCATACTTCGGGACGGTTGATCCGGCTACGATGTTATACGGTATGCCGATTGGACCGCCATCCCATGTGCCGGAGCCGAAGTCCATGTGAAAACTTTCAGCGGAGCCAATGCTTGAGATCCATGAAGCAGATTGC
>JADLCG010000055.1 GCA_020847355.1 Anaerolineales bacterium
ACGAGTTGCTGAAAGATGTCGCCAATCAAGCCACACACATAGACGCTTCATCCGCCTACTTGAAGATTGCGACTGAAGAAGCTAAGCGTTTAGGACATGGCGAACAAGTTACATTCATTCACGCTGACTTCACCGACGTTGCGGCTGAACTTCCGCAAGTAGATGTAGTGACGCTCGATCGAGTCGTTTGCTGTTACCCAAACATGCGCGAGTTACTAAAAGCCGCTTCATCAAAGAGTCGCAAAGCGCTCGCTATGACCTATCCCCGCGAAGTCTGGTACACAAAGAGCGCCATCGCGATCATGAATTTCTTTCAGCGTCTCAGAAAAGACCCGTTTCGGGTTTTCGTTCACCCAGTCCATGAAATGGAAGCGCTGTTAAAAAACGAGGGTTTACAACGCGTCGTCACACGCAGATTATTCATTTGGGAAATGGCTTTGTATCAAAGGACAACCTAGCATTAGCAATATATCCGCAACAATGAAATAGCAAGCCTCGTCAACTAGCTTTTCGATATAATATTTCCTTGGAGGCAAATATGTTCCCTGGCGATTCGCAATTCCAAGAGCTATTGCTAAATTACTCGCAAGAAACCGATTCGGCGCGCCGCAAGAAACTAGAAGAAAAAATCTGGAAATCTTACGGCACTGAAAACACCGTTTTAGTTTTAGATATGTCGGGGTTTTCTCTGCTCACCCGCAAATACGGAATCATTCACTACCTCTCTATGATTCGCAGGATGCAATTAACCGTCGAACCAATTATCGCCAGTCACGAAGGCAAAATCATCAAATTTGAAGCCGACAATTGCTTTGCAATTTTGCCCAATCCGCTTTTAGCGGTGCGCGCCGCCATTACCATTCAGCACGCCTTTTACGCTTCCAACCTGCTCTCCGCAGACGAATTAGATATTCGCGTCGCCATCGGGATTGACTTCGGAAAAGTGCTCATCGTGAACGATCGCGATATGTTCGGCGAAGCCGTCAACCGCGCCTGCAAATTAGGCGAAGACGTTGGCAATGCAAACGATATTCTAATTACAAAGGAAGCCATGGCGTTGATCCCAAAAGAAGCCGAAATTACCGGTCGCTTCATTGACATCAGCATCGGAGGGTTGACAATTCCGGCTTACTCCGTATTTTACAAAACTGAGTAGCAATAAAAAAGATTGCCGTTTGGCAATCTTTTTTATTTATATCTTTTCCAGAAGTTGAAGCGCAGTTTGGATTCTTTGCAAACATTTCTCGCGCCCAATAATTTCCATTGATTCAAATAACGGCGGGCTGACCTTTTGCCCCGTCGTGGCGACGCGCAGAATGCCGAAAACTTGATTCGGCGTCAAGCCGGATTCTTCCACATAGGCGCGCAACGCTGGCTCCGCTGTGGCATGGTCAATGGACGCCAAGCTTGAGAGAATTTCCAAGCATTTTTTGGCAACCTCAGCCGATTGCTTGGCGTCGAGTCCTTTAGCAATTAAATCTTCCGGAGTCGGCGAAACATCTTCTTTGAAGAAGAATGCGCCAAAGGCAAGGCAATCATCCAAAGTGGTCAAGCGCTCGCGGATTAATGGGATAATCTTTTGCAAAACATCATCATTAACCTTCAGCCCTTCACGGGTGAAATAAGGCTTGAGGCGGGCTGACAAGTCTTCGGGAGTCAAGCGGCGGATATGCGTCGCGTTGAAATGATCCAGTTTTTGAAAATTGACCGCGGCGGGCGAGGGCGTCAATGAGTCAATTGAAAAGCGCTCAATCATTTGACTCAGCGTCAGCACGTCGTCTTCGGCTACGCCCCAACCCATCAGCGCCGCCCAATTGAGAACGCCTTCCGGAGTGAAGCCTAAATCTTCCATATCTTTGATAAACACGGAATGACCGTCTTTGTTGGCTTCAGCCGAATCGCGTTTGCTTAATTTGCCCTTGCCGCTTGGCTTTAGAAAAACTGAAAGATGCACCCAAGTCGGCTCTTCCCAGCCGAAGGCGCGGACAATATTCACGTGCAAGGGAAAAGAGCCTAGCCATTCCGAGCCGCGAATCACGTGCGTGATTTGCATTTCATGGTCGTCCACCATCGCGGCAAGATGATACGTGGGCAAGCCGTCGGACTTTATCAAAACTTGATCGTTAAGTTGTTTGTTATCGGTGGCAATGTCGCCGCGCAGATGATCGTGCGCGATGGTCACGCCTTCTTGCGCCATCTTGAAGCGGACGGTATGCGCCTCGCCGTCAGCGCTGCGTTTGGCGGCTTCGGCAGGCGGAATGTTTCGGCAGGTTCCGGCGTAGCGCGGATTCTCCTTACGTTTCAACTGTTCCTGTCGCGTTTTTTCCAATTGATCCGGCGTGCAAAAACAAGGATAAGCTTTATCGTTATCTATTAATATTTTTGCGTAGCGCTGATAAATTTCGCGGCGTTCCGTTTGGCGATAGGGAGCAAACTTTCCGCCAATATCGGGACCTTCGTCATAATCCAGCCCTAGCCAATGCAAGCCGTCAATGATCTCTTGCTCTGCGCCGGGGATAGTGCGTTTCACATCCGTATCTTCAATGCGTAACAGAAATTGTCCGCCGGTTTGTTTGGCAAGCAAATAAGCGTATAAGGCAGTGCGGGCGCCGCCGAGGTGTAGATGTCCGGTTGGCGAAGGGGCAAAGCGAGTGCGGGCGGGTTTCATTTTTTAGGCTTCCTAAGGCTTATTGGTTGGCTTACCATGGCTTTGCGCCAAGTTGCGCGCCAAATTCACAGTCGCCTCACTGCCAACTGTATGAAGCAAAGCCATATTCGGCGTGCGCATTGCGCCCACTGGATAGCCGCAAACCAAAACGATTTGCTGTCCGGGTTGCAACGTTCCGGAGGCGAGCAAGGCGGCATCTACGCCCGCGAGCATTTCTTCTAACGTATTGGCGTAACGCGCAAGATGCGGCTTTACGCCCCATAAAAAAGCGAGTTGATTGTAAGTTTCAAGAGTCGGCGTGAACGCTAAAATCTGTTTCTCGGGGCGCGCTTTTGAAATAAGCCAAGCGGAATGGCCCTGCATGGTAAATACCGAAACCGCGGAAACGTCGGAATCATGCGCCAGTTCGTTTGTGGCGCGCGCCATAGAAGCGGCGTCGCTATGACCAAGCCCAACGCGGCTATCCTGCCGACTCCCCCACTGCCAAAAGTTAGATTCGGCTTCCACGACAATGCGCGCCATCATGGAAACAGCTTCCACCGGATATTCACCGGAAGCCGTTTCAGCAGAAAGCATGACGGCGTCTGTGCCGTCAAAAATAGCATTGGCAACGTCTGAGGCTTCTGCGCGGGTTGGGATCGGGTTTTGAATCATCGACTCGAGCATTTGCGTGGCGGTAATTACCAATTTAGCGCGCGCATTCGCCGAGTAGATAATATGTTTCTGAAGCGGCGGCACGCGTTCAGGGGGAAGTTCCACGCCCAAATCGCCGCGCGCTACCATCACGCCATCCACCACGTCTAAAATATCTTCAAGTTCTGTCAGAGCTTCCGGCTTTTCCAACTTGGCAATCAAGAATGGGATACGTTTACCTTGAGCAAATTCAACCATCGCGGCGCGGACAACTTTCACATCTTCAGCGCTGCGCACAAAGGAGATCGCCACCGCATCCACGCCTTGAGACATGCCAAATTCAAGGTCGGCTTTATCTTTATCCGTAAAGCCTGAAATCCGCAGTTTCACGCCCGGGAGATTAATGCCCTTGTGCGAGGATAAAGAACCGCCCACCAACACTTTTGCCTTGACCACGCGCCCCTGCGCCGAAGAAACCTGAAGCGCTAAACGCCCGTCATCGAGCAACAACTGATCGCCCACATGCACTGCGTCAAAGAGTTCGCGGAAATCTACGGGGAGCAGTTGTTCGGTAGTTTGAGGCGGCGTATCTTCAGTGGCATACAAGCAGACTTGCTCATCCACTGCCAATTGCACCGGAGCATTCAATTTACCAAAGCGGATCTTAGGTCCCTGCAAATCCTGCAGGATGCCGACGGGAGTATTCAATTTCTTGGAAATTTTACGAATTGTGGCGACACGGCTGGCGTGTTGATCGTGCGTGCCGTGTGAAAAATTCAGCCGCGCAACATTCATACCGGCTTTAATTAGTTTTTCTAGCTTCTCCTCAGAATCCGAAGCCGGTCCAATCGTGGCGACAATCTTTGCCCTGCGCATAATATATCTCTTCCTTCTCGTTATAAAATTAACCCATCCAGAACAGATGGGCAATGGATAATAAAGCCTCCCAAATCTACAGCTTCATCCCAAAACTTACCGATGATAGGTAAAAAATGAAGGTCTGTCAAGATGGGAAAAACCTATTATAGGCTTAACAGCCAAAGCGGCACAGGGTTACGCCAGACCCTGCGCCGCTCGAAAGCGCTTATTAGGCGTAGTTCAGTTCTTTCGCCTGCCTGAGTAAGTCTTCCCGAAATTGAGGGTGCGCCACACTGATCAGCGCTTGCGCGCGCTGTCGAATCGTCTTCCCGTATAAATCCGCAATGCCGTATTCCGTCACGACGAAGCGCACATGATTCCGCGTGGTGACTACGCCCGCCCCGGGTTTCAGCATTGGAACAATCTTACTAAGCATAGTTCCATCCCGCAGAGTAGCGGAACTTGGCAAGGCGATAATTGGCACGCCGCCCCGAGAGCGTGACGCGCCGTAGATAAAGTCAAGTTGACCGCCCGCGCCGCTATAAAGTTTAGTTCCGATGCTATCGGCGCAAACCTGACCGGTCAAATCCACTTCAATCGCCGAGTTGACCGCCACCATACGTTCGTTTTGGGCGATGACAAACGGGTCGTTCACATACTCAGTTGGGTGCATTTCGATCATTGGGTTGTCGTCAATCCAATCATATAAACGCTTCGTTCCAAGCACAAAGCCAGCCACAATTTTTCCAGGATGCAAAGATTTTCTAGCGTTGGTCAATACGCCCAGATTGACCAGATCAATCACGCCCTCAGAAAACAATTCGGAATGAATGCCTAAATCCTTCTTCTGATGTAAAAATTTCAAAACCGCATCCGGGATTGAGCCAATCCCCAATTGCATGGTCGCGCCATCTGGAATCAACGAGGCGACATAGCCGGCGATTTTCTCAATAACCTGCGAATCGCCGTCTGCGGTCATCTTGTGCTCAGGGATCGGGTAATTTACCGGAACAATATGCGTTAAGCGGCTAATATGGATAAAAGCATCGCCCAAAGTTCGCGGCATTTGTTCGTTCACTTCCGCAATGATAATTTTTGCAGATTCTGCCGCCGATTTCGTCAAGCCAACTTCTACGCCAAAGCTACAAAACCCGTGCTCGTCAGGCGTGGAGACGTGCACAACCGCGACATCCAACGGGAGCGCGCCATTTTTGAAAAGCAAAGGAAATTCAGAAAGCAACACGGGCGTAAAATCCGCATGGCCCGCTTGAACCGCCTTACGAATATTCGCGCTAATAAACATGGAATTGACGCGCAGATGACCAGCCATTTGCGGGCTGACATAATCGGCAGAACCAACCGTCAACGCCTGACAAATTTCCACGTTAGAAAGTTGAGGCGCATATTCCACCAAAGCCGCCAATAACGTCTGCGGAACAGAAACATTACCGGTCAAAAAGATGCGCTCTCCAGATTTAATTACTTTGACGGCTTCCTGCGCCGTAGTCACCCGCGATTGATAAAGGTTTGCAATCGTCATTTTATTAGCCCGCCCGCGAATTCAAACGCGCTAAGTTTCGGATCTTACCGTCAAACGTATTGACCGCAACTTCCAGAGCCGGATATTGCCGCAGAGCCTCAACCATGCCCAAATTGGCAATCGCTAAAATGTAGGGAAGCGCCGCATTCAAAAACGCATGGCTGGAAGCGCGCCCCACAACGCCGGGGATGTTCGGCACACAGTAATGAATCACGCCTTCTTCAATGAAAATAGGGTTTTCATGCGTTGTCGGGCGCGAAGTTTCTATGCACCCGCCTTCGTCAATGCTCACGTCTATAATCACGGAGCGCGGCTTCATCGCGCGCACCATCTCGCGCGTGACCACAATCGGCGCGCGTTGCCCGCTCACCAAAACCGCGCCGATAAGCACATCCGCATAGGCAGTGGCGCGCTCTATATTTCTCTTTGTCGAAATCATTGTAACCACGCCGGGCAATTGTTCGGCAAGTTTTTCCAGCTTTTCAATTTTTTCATCCAATACGGTTACATGCGCGCCAGCGCCCACTAAAGCTTTAGCGGCAGAAAATCCCACTGCTCCGCCGCCAATAATCACAACCTCCGCCGGAGGAACTCCGGGCAGTCCGCCCAGTAAAATTCCTTTGCCGCCGCAATCATTTTGCAGGAAGCGCGCCGCGATTTGCGGAAGTAGCGCCCCGCAGATCCAGCTAAAGGGCTGTAAAACCAACAGCCTGCCGTCTTGATCCGCAATTTGCTCATACGCCAAGGCCGTGATCTTTTTTTCAAGCAGTGAATCAATTTGATCTTGCGAGCAAGAAGGCAAATGCAATAAGCCGGCTAAAATCGAACCGGGCGTGAGGTATTCAATTTCCCGCTTTAGCGGACGGGAAATCTTCAGCACAAAATTTGCCCGCCCAAACGCCTCCTCCGCAGAATAGACGATGCGCGCGCCAACCTTTTCATATTCGTGATCGTGAAAGCCAGAGCCCAGCCCCGCCTCATGCTGAACGAAAACCTGATGCCCGCTCTGAACTAAAATCTCTGCCCCAGCCGGAGAAAGCCCCACGCGGTATTCAAAAGCTCGGCTTTCTTTGGGAATGCCAATATCCATACGCTAGACCTCCATCATTAACTACATTAATACAAGCTGGATCAGCTTAGGTCTAAAGTATATTCACAACCCCCAATTCGCGCAGGTTTCAAAGATCACCCCTTCTATATGACATGTCTCAACTTATTTTTCAGGCGTTCTAAATTTCTTCCAATATCGCGCCAAACCGTCTGCGCTCATGCCTAGCGGGTTCGCCAACTGAAACGATTCGACAACATCCGCGCTTAAAGCTTCTTCACGCGCTTGCGTCTCCATCCAGCGCGTAAATTCTTCGCGCAATTCTTCAATGGAAGGGTTCTTCGGCATTACGCCTTCCAGCCAATTTTCTGCCGCATCTAAATTCTTTTGCAGGCTTTGCAAATGCCAAGCCGCATCGTCATAGATTCCAAAGTGCGTTGGCGCAATGCGCTTAAATTTCAGGGCTTGCAAGCGCTGAATGCTCGCCCGCCATTTGCCAAAATGCAGTTCAGGCGGCGGCATCGGCGCGCGCAAATATGGGAAGCCGGGGATGCGTACTCCGCCTACATCGCCGCTAAAGCACAGGTCTTCAAAGAGATAAGCATAATGATGATCGGCATGACCCGGCGTGTTGACTGGTAAAAAATTCAAATTGCCGATTGAAATTTCTTCCGCATCCTTCGGGACTTTGAGTTGATTCTGCTCTACGGGCAGAAACTCACCCCAAAGCATTTCCATCCGCTCGCCATAAATGCGGGTTGCGCTGGCGATCAATTTTTCCGGGTTGAGCAAATGCGCCGCACCATTGGGATGCACATAAATTTCAGCGCCCTGTCTGGAAAGCCAGCCGGCCGCGCCGGCATGGTCCAGATGGATATGCGTTAGCAGTACATGGGTAATGTCACGGGGAGATAAGGCTAGGTTCGCCAGAGCCGCCGTCAGCGCAGGAAGGGTCGAGCCGGGTCCGCTTTCAATTAAGACAATCGCATCCTTTCCCCGCATCAAATAGGAAGCAATCGCTTGAGGTTTATTTTGAAAATTCAAATCAATTGTGACGATGTTGGAGTTTGCCATTTTTTTAAATCCCGTGGAGCGAGGTCAGAAACAAAATGCGAAAGAACTTGCGAAAGCTCGGCGTTGCAATTCACCAAACAAACTGGCGCGCGCCTTTCTCGCAAAGCTATGAGGGTTTGATCGGCAGTTTGTGCGCCGCCAAACGAGGCAGGTTCAAGTAAAACGACGATTGGGCGTAAATACCTTTTGCGTAATTCTTCCACTGCAAATAATAATTCCGGTTTTATGTTGGAGGTGATCAAGACAATGCTTGAGCCTTGCGGAATTTGGGAGGCTTGCGCGGAAGTCAAAGCCAGCAACGAGAGCGCGCTGTTCGCTTCCATGAAAGCCAGCGTTTCCAAAATTTTTACTTCTTGGCGTTCGCTTCTTTCGGCAGGGTGAACGATATAATTTTCGCCAGCGCCTTGCGCCGCGCTGACAAAACCAACTGCGCGGCGTTGCGAAAGAAAATAATGCGTCAGTGAAGCGGCGATGCTAATTGCGTATTCAAAAGCGGCGGGCGGTAAAGTGAATTTTGGCTTTCTGCCAAACAACATAGCCTCCACCGGAATTGAAGTTTGCTCGTGCGGCTGGGTTGGGTAAACGCCTTTTTGGGCGTCTAAAAAAAGCCATACTTCCGCTTGCGGGTCTTGTTCAAATTCTTTGACGATCAAACGGTTGCGCCGCAGGCTAGAGGGCCAATGAATCCGCTTGATCGCGTCGCCGTGAACGTATTCGCGCACGCCCGCGGCATGGGGCGTAATATCCGCCGATTTTCTGCGAATCACTTGTCCGCCGGGCAATAAGCCGGGCGGAAAAACAAACGAACTCACTTCAAATAACATTGGCAGAACCACCAAAGTTTGCCGCGCCGGAAATTCTTTTTCATAACGGAAGAATCCAAAAGGGTCGCCGACCGAAACGCGGGTTGGTCCAAGCGTAAAAGCGCCGCGCTTGGTAAGCCAAGTGCGCGCGTTATACTGTCTTTTCTGTTTGCCGACAAACGCAGTCAATATACGCGAGCCGGAAGCAAACGGGAGATTCGTAGCGTTGATCACCTCCACCCACGGCGCCATCAAACGGCTGTGATTAACCAGATCGTAATTTTCTTCAAATATATCGCCGACATTTGCGCGTTGCACACGCGAACTTCTATTCAATTGAAAGGAGCGCCCTATCCAATAAGTCCACAAGGAACTGCCAATAACGAGAAAAAGCCCAAGGTAGAAAAAGCGCGAATAAATTGCCGAGCCGTTGAAGATAATGCCAATCAGCCCGATCAAGATCAAAGCCGCGAGCAACATGCGCCCAGATTTCATGGGCTATTTTTTTGAATCCGCTAGAAAATCGCCGCCCGGCGCGGGGGTAGCATGAATGACTTCCTGCACGATGCGGCTGGAACTTAAATCACGCAGGCGCGCCGCCGAACTAACGATAATCCGATGCGCCAAAACAGAAACTGCCAACGCCTGAACATCATCCGGCAAGACGTGATCGCGCCCAAGCAATGCGGCTTTGGCTTGACTGGCGCGCGCCAGCGCCAGCGAGCCGCGCGGACTCGCGCCCAAATATACGTCTGAGCTTTGGCGGGTGCGCGTGGTCAAATCTACGATGTAGCGCTTGATCGCGTCAGAGACGAAAACGCGCTTGACTTCTTCAACGGCTTGTAAAATCTCGTCAACCGTCACCACAGGTTTTAGAGTCGCTAAAGGATGTTCAATTTGTTGTTGTCCCAAAATACGAATTTCATCCGCCGCCGCCGGATAACCTAGCCGCAACCTTAAGAGGAAACGATCTAATTGGGCTTCGGGCAAAGGGAATGTGCCTTCATACTCAATTGGGTTTTGCGTAGCTAGAACCATAAAAGGACGCGGCAAAGGGCGCGTCTCGCCATCTACGGTCACTTGGCGCTCTTCCATCGCTTCAAGCAGAGCCGCTTGCGTCTTTGGCGTAGCGCGGTTAATTTCATCCGCCAGAATAATTTGCCCAACTATGGGTCCGGGGCGGAATTCAAAGGCGTTGTTTTGTTGGTTATAGATGGAAACGCCAGTCACATCGCTGGGGAGCATATCCGGCGTAAACTGGATGCGGTTAAACGTACAATCTAAGGAACGCGCAAGGCTTCGCGCTAAAATCGTCTTCCCCACTCCGGGCACATCTTCAATTAACACATGCCCCTGGCATAGCAATCCAATGACAATCAATTCAACGGATTGTTTTTTACCGACAATTACTTTTTCAAGATTCTCGACAACTTTCTCGCTAAACGCTTGCACATTTGCCATAAGATGTCCTCGATCAAGCTCGCTAGATTTTAGAGGGGTGAAAAAAATATTTTTGATTACCAGCGCCGATTAAATAAAAAGGCGCCCCAGGCAGGAGTCGAACCCACAACCTACTGATCCGAAGTCAGGCGCTCTATCCATTGAGCTACTGGGGCGAGGGGCATAGGTTATTCTATTCCGGTTATTTCGTCAAGGTGAAGTCAAATAAATAATTTTGGAAGACGTAAAAGAGTTAACGTCTTCCAAAATAGCGAGTTCTTATTTTCTATTCCGACTTTTCTTCGTCTGCGTTATCGTCTTCCTCGCTCCGCGAGAGGTCAACAGTTGCGGCGCGCTTTTGCGCTAGCGCCCCTCTGACGACAAAGGCAATGATCGCCAAAATAATTACGCCGGAAGCAATGAGAAGCGGCATGAGCCAATCTGGCGGAGCGGTATTCAAAGCCGGGTTCGTTCCAGCCGGAAGCGGCGTAGTGACCACCGCCTCAGCGTCTGGCACAACATCGCCAACTGTGGAAAAGATTGCCTGATCGTCGCCTACGGCAACCTGCTTACCGTTCGTAATTGCAAACACGCCGGAGACCTGCGCGTTTATTTCGCTGACGAGTAAAGCGTCGCCAGAAAGCGCCAATCCATTCGCATCATTTCCGGAGAGGAGCAAGATCGTCTTGTCAATATTGAACGGCGAATGGAACAATTCAAGGTAGCCAACGCTGACGCCCTGAGGGATGCGATACACAATTTGCAGTTGACGCTCGCTGGCGGTATCTGTAGCAAAATCAAAAGGCGCCGGCAGATTTTCGTTAATCTCATTCAGGATGGGAAGCGTGCTCGCCTTGCCGATCATAATCATGGAATATTTCTCGCGGATTTCCGGCGAAACGTCATCGGCGAAAACCGTCCGCATTCCAGAAATGATTGGGTTGGCAACTCTACCCAGTTCGTAAGCTAATTTACCGGCGATGCCCCAACCCGTTGTATCGGTCTTTGAAAGCACAAAAGCCAAATCGCCAAGGTCGCTTTGCGTTACGAAAAGTCCCGGGTAATTTTTCAAATCCATTGCGGAGTATTGAAATGCGCCAAGCGCATTCGCTTCGGGCAAATGCAGATTCGATTGATCTGAGATGATCACCCATGGGTCGGAAAGTCCGGATTCGTCGCAAGAGGTGTCGGCGGAAAGTTGCCCGCTAATCGTCAGGCGATTTTCTCCATAGCGCAAAATGCCAAAAGGAATTTTGATGCGCACCGCTGTTAATTCTTCAGAGGCTTTATCCAAAGCTGTGCTATTGATCACCTGCCCATTCAATTCAATATTCAAGGAAGACAGCCCGTTATCTACCAGCGCAGAATGGTAATAGAGCAATTCAAAATAGCCGTCTCTAGTGAAAAGCTGTTGCTTAGAGACCATAAACGTGTAATCTGCGGTTGAACGCCCGATGCCGCTAAGAGTCTCGGTCAGGTAGCCCAAGCTTTGGAAGGTGAAATTTTCAACGAAAGGAATGCTATCCATCAACGGCTGAACGTCTTTGACGTACGCGAGCGTCGGGTCTTGATAGATGAAAATTTTTCCAGAGCTAACCGCTTGAGAAGCCTTTTGAACCGCCGCCTCATCTTTTCCGCTCACTAACAGGATAGACTTTGCAGTATTCCACGGCGAAATTGCCAATTGAATCACGCCGTCTGTTGCAGAAGCCGGCGGAAGGTTCGGGAAATTGCCAGCCTCAACTTTTAGCGGTAGAGTGACGACATTCGACAAGAGCGGCAGTTTCTCTAGCGCGCCGACAAAAATAAAATTGCTCGTCGCCAGATCGTCATTCGTGACTCTGCTGGAGTTGATCAGCGAAAAATCAGCGGTACTGCCGACCATAGAACCAAAGCCAGCCATAATATTCAAGGCGGCTTGAAGTTCGCCGGCAGTTGGAGCGTCTGGCGTAACCACGAGAGTCCGTTCTGGCACAAGCGCGTTGGCTTGATAAAACGGCGCAGGCAAGCGCGATAAGTTCAAATCTGGCGGCGTGACGCCATAAACCAAATTGAGGATCGAGGTGTCTTTGATGGTCACAACGGCGCGCACGTCATATTGACAGCTGAATTGAGCGTCTAAAGCGATTTTCAAAACGTGGCGTCCGTCGCTGGTACTCGGCGTCAGCGCTTCGGGCGGGATTTGAAAACGAGCGGAATTGCTCCCAGTACTGCCCAGCGGGATTGTGCCAATAATTTGATTATTAAAAGACACAACCAGCGAGCCGCCATAGGGGTTGCCCGCGCTAGCCAATTGCGCCAAGCCAGAACCAGTTAATAAAACGTCATAATCAATTTGAACATCGCCGCCAGCGGCTAATTTCCAGTTTGGGGGAATGCTAAAGAGTAAATGCGTCACGTCAAACGGGCTGTTTAATTCCGCTGGACGGAAACCTAATTGCGCGAAGTTAAGCGAAACATTGTCGCTTGCGCCAACCTGCGTTGGCGCATTAATCTCCGCATAAAAGGTATCGCTCTTTGGCGCTTTCGCCGAAACCTGAACAAAGTTACTCAAAATCAGAATCGGCAGAAAAATAAATGCGAGTATTTTTTTCACGTTAAACACCTCAAATTCCTGAGTTATATCGAGAATCACTTAATAATAAAAAGTCTAATTACCCAAAAGGTCGAACTTTATATAGGTTGATCTTAACGTCGGATTGCATCGAAATTTCCAGAGCCTGCTCAGCCTGATTGACCAAAACCTGAAAGGACTCGCCGCCTTGATGATCGGCAAAGCCAATACGCGGATCGAGTTCAATATCAAATTCTCCGTCCGTATCCAAGGAAAAGCGCTGGGCTAAGATTTCTTGAATCCGCGACATTCTTTGCATAGCGGAATGTCCGTCCGTGGTGGGCAGAAGGACGCTAAACTTAAGTTGAGACCAGCGCCCTACAATATCATTGCCGCGCAATTGATACTTCAGCGTGCTGGTCACTTTCTGCATGATCATATTCTTATACGCTTGCGGCAAAGAATCGTAAAATTCCTGAATGCCATTCAGATAAATGATGCCAATTGTGCGCACGTCATTCGGCTGATTGGCAATTTCTTGACGCACCAATCTTTCAAAATATGTTTTGGTATAAGCCAACGATTCCGAATCGATCATCTTTCTTTGACCTAAGCTACCCAGCGAGCTAGATAATTGATCGCGGAAGATGGCGATGCCAACGCCAAGCCCCAAGCCGACGATCAAAGCCAAACCGGCATTTTGCAACGGCTGAGGTTGGTACGGCTCTTCTGGCACAACGGCTTTATCCAGAAAGTCAATATCATAGATAACGTATAGCTTACGCACAAAATCAATCGCATATTGACCAATGCCATTTGCCAACATCGCCGCCACTTCCGGGTCTGGACCTTTAACGCTAAATCGAATAATGTTCGCGTCCGGCAAAACGGTTACAGAGGTATCGTAAGCGCTAAACTTTTTCGGGTCCGCCGCAAGCAGTTGAATCGTACCGTTAATTACGTCGCGGCTGTTCAAAATTTCAGCGTAGGTCGAGATGATCGAACGCTTATCCAAAGCCTCAAGGCTATTGATTAGATCGCGGCTCTCGGTACTTTGTACGTTCGGGCTAACAATAAAACGCGCAACCGCCTCATACATAGGAGTTACAAAATAGTACGAATTGATCAAAGAGAGATTCAGCGCCAGCAAAGCTGAAATTGCGATAATCCACCAGCTACGCTGAAGAATACGAAAATAAAAACGAAGTTCCATAAAAGCTCCTAAGCCGAGAATTATAGTGTTAGAATTTAGGGGTTAATCGAAATGATTATATCATTCTCAAAAGACTATATATTTTAGTTACAGTACTAAAGGGCTACCGAATGGAAACTGTCTCGCTTATTGTTGCGCTCTTGTTTTGGGGGTCTAGCGGCATTATTCTTTATGTATATCTTGGCTATCCAATCTTCATCGCGCTTCTTGCCAAGCTTCGCCCGCAAGCCGAAGCTTTTCCCGCATATTTACCAACAGTGACGTTATTGATCGCCGCCTACAACGAAGAAACGGTAGTTGAATCCAAAATCAAGAATTCGCTCGCTATTGATTATCCACGCGAAAAATTTCAGATTCTCTTCGTCTCTGACGGGTCTTCAGATGCCACGCCGCAGATCATTAAACGCTTTGAGAATCAAGGCGTTGAATTGTTGCATGAAGCGCAACGCAACGGGAAAATGGCGGCAATTAACCGCGCCATGCCCAGCGTGCGCGGGGAAATCATCGTTTTCTCAGACGCCAATAATTATTATCAGCCGGATACAATCAAAAAGTTGGCGGCGCCTTTTCAAGATCCAAAAATCGGAGCGGTCAGCGGCGCAAAACTTATCGCGGATGGAGACGGCAGTCTCGGCGCATCCGAAGGCTTGTACTGGAAGTATGAGTCTTACATCAAAAAGCAAGAAAGCCGTTTGGGTAGTTGCACCAGCGTGGCTGGGGAAATTTTCGCGCTGAGGAAAACGGCATATCTCAAACCGCCGGATAATATTATCAACGATGATTTCTATCTGGGGATGCAAGTCATCCGCCAAGGATTGCGTTTGGTATATATTCCCGAAGCAAAATCCATAGAAAGAGTTTCGTTAACCGCGCAAGATGAAATTAAGCGCCGAATGCGGATCAACGCCGGGCGCTATCAGATTATCGCTAATGCCGAAAAAATCCTGCCTAAAAATCAACCGCTTTTAATTTGGCAAATTATCTCGCATAAATTCCTGCGCCCCTTAGTCCCGTTTGGGATGATCTTAGCTTTGCTGGCGAATATCCTTGCGGTCGTTATTCCGTCTACTAAAAACAATTTCTTTCTATTATCTAACCCCTTTGGCGAAATCATTTTAGGCTTACAAATTCTTTTTTATGGCTTAGCCTTTATTGGAACAGCCTTTCCTAAACTTGGCGAAAAATCTAAGATTATCAGGTTGCTCTATTTACCCGCCTTCCTGACAAACAGCAACCTAGCCGCGCTGAGGGGCTTCTTCCAATATCTACGCGGACAACAATCCCATTTATGGGAACGCATTGAAAGGCGCTAAAATTCCAGCCGACCTTTTCTCATGGTATCCGATTTTGACGCTTTTCCAAAAGTATTACTGGTTGATTTATCCCTGAAATATGGCGGGTCTACTTCGCGCGCGCTTTCTTTAATCCAAAATTCCCCGCGTGGCAAGATAGCGCTGGCTGGGCTAAAAAACGGAGCAATTACGCAAGAAGCGCTCAAACTCAATTTGCCGGTTCACATCGTGGGCAAGAACAAGCTAGATCCGCGCATTCTATTCAATCTAATCAAACTCATTCGTCAAAATGGCTACCAAGCCCTCGATACGCAAAACATTCAATCGAAATTTTGGGGCAGTCTCGCCGCCTGCTTGACCAAGACGAGTCTGATCTCGACGATCAATAGTTGGTACGCAAACGAACATGGGCAAGCCTCCACCAAAGGCAAAATTTACACTGCGCTCGAGCTTTTGACCAATTTGAATTTGGATTTATACATTACCGTATCCGAAAAAGATCGCAAAGCTTTGCTAAATGCCAAGATTGACGAAAAGCGCATTCGCCTGATTTATAATGCCGTAGATATCACGCCCGCCGCCATCTTCGGGGAGGCTGGGTGGCTAAAAGAAAAATTCAGCCTACCGACAGATTCAATAGTTTGCACAGCCGTAGGTCGGCTTGTTCCAGTTAAGGGGTATGATATCTTGATCGAAGCCATGCGGCAGGTTGCGCCAAAAATCCCTAATCTAGTTTGTTTATTGGTTGGGGCTGGCGAATGTCAGGAAGCGCTAGCAACGCAAATCAAAGAAGCTAAACTCGAAACGCGCGTCTATTTAGCGGGTTATCAAGATCGAAACACGGCGCTCGCGATTCTGAAAGCTAGTTCTATCTTCGCCATGCCTTCCAGATATGAAGGCACGCCCATCGCGCTATTGGAAGCGGCGGCGCTCGGACTGCCCATCCTCGCCTCTGCCAGCGGCGGCATACCGGAACTGGTTACAGACGGCGAACACGCGCTACTGATTCCGCCCAACGACCCAGCCGCGCTCGCGGATGGTTTGCTCAAACTCTGCACAGACGCTCAATTTGCAAAGGCGCTTGGAAAAAACGCGCAAGCCCGCATACGCTCTCAATTCAACCTCAAAGCGCAAGTCGAAGCGACTTGGAACGCTTACCAAACTGCTTATCAGTATCATTATCATATAGATTAAGGAAAAGAACATTTATGGGAAGCGTAAAACTTTCGCAAAACTCGCCCCTAAAGCGCTTTATCAATTTTGCCTATCGTAAAGGCTGGTTCAATGTTGGCAGAGCGCTGTTTGCTAAATCCCTGACTGTGATCAACTATCATCGCATTAACGATCCGCATCAAGCTGGGTTTGATTCATTTTTACCGAACGTCAGCGCGCACCCAAAAGATTTTGACTTGCAAATGGAATATCTGGCGCGTTGGTTTAATGTCGTCTCGCTCACAGACGTAACGAATTGGCTCCGCAACGGAAAAGACTTGCCGCCTTACGCCGCGCTCATCACGTTTGACGACGGCTATCTTGATAATTACACCGAGGCGTATCCCATTCTGCGCCGCCATAACTTCCCTGCCGTAATTTTTCTAACGCATGGGCACATCGGCACAGACGCGCCATTTTATTGGGATCTGGCGGCTTATTGTTTTTATCACACGCAGACAGATGCAGTTCTCTTCCCTGATAACACAAATGAAAAATGGGCAAACGAAGCTCAAAGAAAGCTGATCAGCCAACGGTGGATTGAGGCGCTGAAAATCCTCCCGCATACCGAAAAACTAAAATGGGTCGAAAAACTTCCAGAGCGGCTCAATGTATCCATCCCTCAAGGTTATTTCCAAAAATTGATGTTGAACTGGGATCAAGTGCGCGAGATGAGTCAAAATGGTATTGAGTTTGGCGGGCATACCTTGACGCACCCGATTCTGACGCGCGTTTCGCCGGAACAAGCCGAGAAAGAGATTCACGGCTCGAAGCTTGCAATTGAACGAGAGCTAGGGCAAGAAATTTCAGGCTTTGCTTATCCAAACGGCAGGCAAGCCGACGTGAATGCCGAGGTTGAGAAGCTCACGCAAAACGCCGGTTATCAAGCCGCCTTCACTTTGCAAAACGGACCGACTACGCTTCAAGAAGTAAGGCGGAATCCGTTTGCGATTCGCCGTATTTTTATATCGCACCTGCATACGTTGCCGCGTTATGCTTTACTCACACACAGAATAAATCGTTATCGTAAGTGAACTCTAATGCCCTACAAGGTTTCATAAACGCCTGAAATTATTTCGGCTACTTTTTCCCAGCTAAATTTAGTGCGCGAAAGCAAGCGGGCATGTTCGCCCATCGCCTGGGCGAGTTTTGGATCTTGAAGCAAGGCGTTAATTTTCTGCGCCAAATCTTGCGGGTTTTGGGGCGCGGCTAAAAATCCGTTTTTGCCGTCCTCCACAGCTTCAGGCAAGCCGCCAATATTTGCGGCGACCACCGGCTTACCAAACGTATATGCTACCTGCAACGCCCCGCTTTGCGTACTGCTTCGATACGGATAAACCACAACGTCCGCAAGCGTCATAATCGGAGCGATCTCGGTAACGTCAATATAACGCGGGTCAAAAATTATCCGTTCGCTCAGTCCTAATTCTGTCACCCGCTCATAGAGGGCGTTCATGTCAATATATTTCGTTGGGTATCCAACCACAAGCAATTTAGCGCCGCAAGTTTGAGGAAGCAAACCAAAGGCTTCAAGCAAATCTTCAATGCCTTTGCTCGGAGAGAGCAAGCCAAAGAACAAAATAACTTTATCCTGCTCGGTCAGCGCATATTTCTGGCGGAGATCCGCTTCAGCGCTTGGACTCTGCGGAAGTTGAAGAAGCCAGCCTTGATTGCCGTGCGGGATGAGATGCGTAGCCTTCACTGGAACTGCGGGAAAATGCGTAATAAATTTCTGACGGTTTTCTTCAGCGTGAAAAAATAGCGCGGAAAACTTGGCGTACATGGCTTCGTCAGAACCGAAAATGATCGTAGAAAGGACTTCATCTTTTCCCTCTCTGGCTTCAAATTCATGGCAAACCTGAGTTAGAACCAAATTATTTTTCTTCAAGCGCCTGATAAAGTAAGCTTCAAACTGAAATTGAATGCGGGAAAATTGCACAATCTCCGGTTTGACGCGCAATAAATAAGCCGTCACTCGAAACCAAGTGAGGATCAGATAAACTCCGCGCAAGATTCGCAAACCCAAGCGCTTCACTCTCCGCCAAACAGATTTCAGCAATCCTTTTGAAGTTTCGCTATTTGACGAAGAGAAATTCTTCATCAAATAAAAATCTTTTTTCACCCGAAAATTATGCGGCAGGTTCGCCATTTCGTAATCCGAAGCGGTCAACAGAGTCACCTCGAAACCTGCATTTGCTAAAGCGGTGCAGAGTTGATAGGCATAATGAATCAACCCGCCAACGCTGTTCAATTCAATGACACAGATATGTTTTTTATTTTTCATGGCGGGTTATCAATTCCAGATAGAGTTTTTTCAATTGGTTAACTTGCCCGCGAACGTCAAATTTCTCATTAACGATTCTAAAACCGTCAAGCCCCATTGATTTCATCTCCTCAGGGTTAGCAAGCAGACTCAGGCAGGCTTTGGTCAATTCAACTGGGGAGCCCGGCGCAACCAAACGTCCATTGACTCCATCCGCAAGCATTTCAGGGACGCCCCCCACGCGGCTGGCAACGATTGGCAAACGCGCCGCCATAGCCTCGGCTAAAACAGTCGGCAGGGCTTCGGTCAAAGTTGGCAAAATAAACAGATCGCTAGCGGCTAAAATCTGCGGAATATCGCTTCGCTGACCGGCAAAAATCACCTTTTCCTTTATCGGGCTATTTGCGAGCCTTTTTTCAAGTTCAGGACGATACGCGCCATCGCCTACAATCAAATAGTAAGCGTTGGGATGCGCAGAAAAAATCTCAGGCAGGGCTTCCAGCATAAACTGAATTCCCTTTGGCTCGCGCAAGACCGCCACAGTTGTTAGCAGAATCGCATCGGGCGGTAGGCTGAACGCATTGCGAAGCGCCAAGCGTTCGCGCTGAAAATCCAAATTTGCGTAAGCCGAAAGGTCAATGCCGTTATAAATAACGCGCACATGATCGGGCGAAGTTTTACTCTCATTCAAATGGAATTGACGCGCCTCTTCTGAGACGGAGATCACTTGATCGCAGAAATAGCGAAGCGCAGATAATTCCGTAAATTCATGCAGACGCGATTTGAAACTTCGATCGCTTGCCAGCATGGTATGAAGCGTAGTCACGCTGGGCAGGCGCAACAATTTCGCCGCAAAATTTCCGAGCGTGTCCGCAAATTCAAGCTGAGTATGCACAAGATCGGCGCGCGTTTTCTTCAGATACGCATAAAGGCGCGGAATTGCCGTCAGGTCCCGCAGGTAAGGAATCGGTAGAAAATCAACCGGGATGTCAATCGCTCGGAGTTGATCCGCGATTGGATTGCCCTGCCGCACTTGAAATGCGCAAACGCGGGGAGTAAAAATTTCCTGATCTAAATTCTTGAGGGTTGGAACCAGCAAACGCTCGGCGCCGCCCATGCCTAGCCCGTCAATTAGATAGCTAATATTATATTTTCGCTTGGGAGCATTGATAGTTGTTGACACAATTTATTCCTGATGACCAATAATTATATTATCTTTTTTTGATTTCTTATTTACCAATTACATAAGGAAGCGTCTAAAGGAATGGGCTAAAGAGCCTTTCACCACAGAGAGCGCAGAGTCCACAGAGAGGCTTCAGAAGGGTTTCTCCGTGTTCTTTGTGCGCTCTGCGGTTAAATCTTTTAAAAGCCCACAGAATTAGACACTCCCTTACATAAACCAGAGAACAGCGCCCGCCAGATAAAATCCTGCGTTTTCTCAGAATTACGATTCATACTTGCGCGCACTGCGTTCTCAACGCAACAAACCAACATGCCGGAGCGCATCGGCAGAACGGTATATTTAGTCGGCGTGCCGAAAGCGTTTAAGTACGCAGGAATGATCTGTCTATTCCAAGCGCGCAAAATCTCAAGCGCGGCTTGCGCCCGCGCTTCAACTGGGGCGTTGACAAATTGTTTTGGAACAGCGGTTAAAGCGCCAGCCAGTAAAAACATATATAAATCCAGGCTGACGTCTTTAGACCAGCGCGCGTATTGCCAATCCAAAAGCATCAGCTTGCCATGCTCGGCGCTTCGAATCATATTTCCGTGCCAGAAGTCGCCCTGAATGAGAATTTTGTGATCAACTTTCAAAGCGGCGGATTCTACTTCTAAAGCCAAAGCGTCCAGCGTTTGAAGCTCGGCGTTGGGCGGAGCGTACATCTGCTTATACTTCTCAATCTTTTCTGAAAAACCAGAATCAATTTTCTCGCCGTCAGTTAAGGGCGTAGCCGTTTGATCCATAATGCTACGCAGAGACTGCGCCACGTCAATGGATAAAGAAAGCAAGCGCGCCGGAGCCTGCCACAAGGATTTTCTAGTGACGCGCAAAAGGTTTTCGCCACGCAAAAACGTTGTGACTAAAACCGGCTGACCCTGCAATTCAGCCATAGCGATTATCTTTTGTAGCCGATATTCAGCTTCTGGACCAAGTAGCCGCCAAAGTTCCGTCAATCTATCGTATTCGATTTGAAGCGCCCATTTATTTTCAGGCAGGCGCGGCGTTTTAGCGACTACCGTCGGGTAGGTTTTGCCCGCTTCAAAACCAAAGAAAATGACATTCTCGTCAAGGTCGGGAATTCCCGGCGCCAAACTCACCCATTGGAGCGGCAAGGCAAAAGACTTAGCTTTCTCGGAAGCGACAATAAGTTCGGTAAGAGCGTCAACAAAAGTATTCATTAGAGTCGGCGTTTAGGCGGAAGAGTTCTTTGAGCTAGCGGTCGCAAAGTAAAAGGGAAAGAAATTAAGCAGAAAGGTCGCGAGAAAAGCGATAATCTGCGAATTCCGCGCCTTAAAGGGAAGTTTGTGCCGATAACGATGATCCAAGGCAAAGGCAGCCGCCTGCCGATTGAGCGGAAAGATGTATTCAGGCAAAGTCAAATTAGAGAGCGCGGCATATAAAACAATCTCGCAATAACCAGCCTGTTTCAGAGTCTTTTGAATTTGCATCGGCGTGGATAAATATTTTTGAGCAGGCGCCGCCTCCCAAAGCGTGTAGCGGTTCGAAAAAGCGAGGAGTATGCGGCCCTTTGGACGTAGTAATCTCGAAGCGGCGGCAAGCGCTTCAACTACGCGGTCAGAAAAAGAATCGGGGAAGCCCAAAGGTAGCGCGATAAAATCAAAATTTGCCGAAGCGTTGCGTAGCTCCTGCTCAAACTCCGGGAAATCCATAGCTTGCGCTGAAAATTTCAGCGTATTAAAAAACTGGGCAACATCCCCCAATTCGCGCCCAACGATTATCCCCTTGCTATTCTCCGAAAGCGGCAGTAAAAAACGCCAATCTGCGCTATGCTCGATGGGCAATTCACTGGCAAGAAAATCGGGGCGGTTTTGATTCTGCATCAAGCCTGTACATTCTGTTTAGCGCCGCTCACCATGCGGATAAGGCGCAAGAGATTGTCGCGTTCAAGCCGCCACAAAACCGCGAGATAGCTGATAGCGCCAGCGGCAACCACGCTAATCAATTGAACGATCGGCGCGGCGTTCGCCGTAAGTTTTAACGCCAGCAATGCAAATGGAACCATCACCACGCCCGCCAAGAACGCCGGCTTTAGCTCTTTCAAAATATCAGCAATCTTGATTTGGACGTATTTTGTCGCCAGCGTTAGGCTCGTGGCTCTTCTAACTAGCACCGCAAATAAATGCCCCCAGGCGATGCCAATTAATCCGAAGTGTGAGCCAATCCAAATTGAAGGGACGATCACAATCACCGTCAGAACGGTTAGCCACAGCAGGATGTCCGGTCGTCCAATGGCTTTATAGACATCGCCAATGTGATAGCCAACAGAATAAACCCAAGCGTAAATCGCCAGAACGCGCAAAACGGGGATCGCCTCCAGCCACTGATCGCCAAAAACCACGCGCACGATAGGATCGGCGGCAAGAAACAACCCCAAGGCGATTGGAACCGCAATTAGTTGAATGAGGCGAATCGCCGCCAAAACGCCGCGCCGCATTTCCGCAGGTTTATCCTGAATTGAGGAAAATGCGGGGAACGTAACGCTCCCCATCACCCACAAATTCCCGATCAGCAACATCTCCGGTAAACGATAAGCCAGCGTGTATATACTTAATTCAGCCATGCCAAAAACTCTACCGACAATGATGTAATCTATGTTGTCAATGATCACGCCTAAAAAATCGCTAACCGTCACAGACGAGCCGAACTTCATCAACGATTTAATTAATGCAAGGTCCAAACTTAAGCGCGGGCGCCAAGCGACAACGATCCAAACTAAAATTACCGAAGTAACAGCGCCCAAGATTTGCCCAAAAACTAAAGCCCAAACGCCATAACCGGCATACGCCAAGCCGATCGAAGCGACGCCCTTGACAATCGTATTTCCCATGTCTGGGATAAACTTGCGCCGATAGTCAAGGTCTTTCATCAACAAAATCACATGGACTGCGCCGAGCGCATTGATCGCAAAAGAAGTTCCAAGCCAACGCAGAACCGGAATAATTCTAGGTTCGTGAAAGTAATCTGCAAAGAATGGCGCTACTGGAATCACGAGCGCGGACAAGGTGAACCCAATAATCAGGTTGACGGTAAAAACAATATTCGCCACTTCATTGACATTCTCGCGGCGTTGAATGAGCGCGAGCCCCAGCCCTAAATCTTTGACCAGCGAAAGATAGCTGATTGCCACAATCGCAATCGAGAGCAAGCCGAAGTCGTCTTTCGTGAGGATGCGCGCCAAAATAGCGGTGGTGACTAAAACCGCCCCTTTACCCAAGCCGTAAGTTAGGAAATTCCAAATAACGCCGCGCCCAGCTTTGCGGGTAACATGAGCGCCGGAAGTCGTCTCTTCAACGGCAATAATTGGATTATCGTTCAAGAGACGTCTCCCGAGATGAAAAACGGGAGAGACCTGTACCCGATTGAAGTTCATCAACCAATTGAATCAGCGTAATTCCCAAAGCGACTAAGATCCAAAAATAACGGATGTAAGCGTTGTGCAAAAAGACAGCGGCAATCATATAAGCGATAATTGAAACGCGAAGTGAATTGATCCACGGCAGTAAAGAGATATGCCGAGGCATCAAATGAACCGTCCGCGCCGCCCGCGCCAGCCCAGCCATAAGCGCTAACACCAATCCAAAAAACGAGACTGCGCCAAAGACTCCCGTCTCCGCCAACACTTGCGTATATAACGAGTGCGCGTCTCTTTCTTCCGAACGCATCTCAAGCCCAATCTTCTGCGCATATTCCTGATAATTATTGCGAAAGTTCCCCGCCCCCACGCCCAACAATGGATGATCGGCAAACATCATCACGCCGGCAATCACCTCGCTCGCCCGCCCACGAAACGAAGAATCCTCATACACGCTCACGCCGCCTTCAGAACTCGGCGCAAGCGATAATAAACTTTCAAAACGCTCAAGGTACGCCGGAGGGAGCAAGGGAATAAAAATCGTAGCCAGCCCCAAGATACCAATCGCCACCAGCGGATTAAGTTTCCGATCGAAAACAAAGAGCGTTAGGATCATACTGACGACAAACGCTAGATACCCGCCGCGGCTATAAGTATTCAACAACTCGAAGCCGATAATCCCAAACGCGGCAATTGCGTAAAGCTTGGTCAACATGCGCGGCTGATTGAAGATCTGGAAAGCGATCAGCGGCAAAATAGCCACCAAAACTTCAGCCCACATATTCGGGTCGCGTATTGGTCCGCCAATGCGATTCGTCGAAGAATTATCGCCCTCCACCACGCTTTGCGTTTTAATCCGCGCCATGCCGAAGAAATCTTGCGAATAATCTCCGGTGAAAATTTGATAAGCGCCGAACAAACATAACACAGTTGTAATGAAGACGATGATCCAAACCGCCTGTTTCCAAGTGGAAGTTTCTCGAATGGCGAACAAAATTGTATAAAGAATAAAAATATCCTTCGCCAAATCCTGAATCGCTTCCATCGTTCGATCTTTATCCGAAGCGACCGCATAAGAAGCCAGCATGGAAACAAAATAGAGGATCAAAAACAACTCAACGACAAAGGTGCGCGTGCGGTTCTTCGGCAACTGCCCGGTATAATAATTCCGAACCATGATCGCCGCAAAGACCACCACCACCAAAGGCTTGATGATGCTTGGGTATCCGCGATTGGTCAGTTCCGCCGAGATGTTGATAAAGATCGTAATAATCAGGATGTTCGCGCCAATATTGGGCTTGATGATGATCATCATCACCATCACAATCCCTAATACTCCCGCCAAGCCGTACAAGCCCACGCTGGTATCCGGGTCTGCCAAGGCGAAAGAAGCCGCGCCGACAAAAAACAAGCTGAATACTAAAAAGATCAAATCATTATTTTTGAGAGTCATTTTTTCTCGTTTCTACCAAAGCTACGGAAGCGTAGTGGAAGGCTGATTCCAGTCAATTACGACATACCAACTAGACGGAATATCGCGCAACATATCTTCAGACCAAATGCTTGCGTCCCATTTCGCAGTTTCGTTGCCTTCGCCGTAAGTTTTCGGATGCCCGCTGTTATCAACAATAAAGCCGCCGTATTCCTGCATGTTCAACGCCCAGACGACGCAACCGCGCACTCCCGAACACGCTTCTATTATTTCAGCCTGCGTAACTTCCGGCTTGATCGCAATCCGCGCCCCTTCCGGAATGTCAAATTGATCCGTCCCATCTCCATCTGTTTTGGTGAAAGGCGGGATGGATGCGGGCCACCCATTCGCCGCGCAAACTTCCGCCATACAGGGATAATCGTAAGCAATTGTAACTGCGTGGCCGATATAGCCGCGTTCGATCTCACAGGGCCGCACAATTCCGGCAAAGCTACCGATACCGGCGCCGCGCTGTGCAAAACCTTGCGGCGGTATACCTGAAGAGTAAATACTATATTTATACAGCCCGCCAACAAACCAATGCTCAGCGTCAATAATTCTGCCTTTGACCAAACCCCATTCTTCGCCAGTCTCAACATTCACTAGCGTCAACTCGCCATCTGTGCCGGGCGCGGGTTTGGCGTGAGCCGGAATTGGAGCTAAAACTACGCCGCCAGATTCTCCATACTCAATAACGGAGTCGTCAAGCACATTTCGGAATCTGCGCCCTTCCTGCAACTGCACCGAAATTAACGGAGTAGCGTTATCAATAAAATAAATATTGGAGGAAAATTGCGAGGTGTCCGAGCCGATCCAGCTTGAGTTTTTGAAAAACGCGGACATCATCTGATCGTTATCCGGATGCGCTTTGGCTTTTGACCAATCAATCGGCACATTCCAAATCGAATCGCTCGCGTACGGTCGGACGCATCCGAGGTCGGCATTGTTCCAATCGGCAGTTGCGGCAACCGCTAAAGATTCCGCCGTTTGCGTATTTTGCGCAGACATAGAAATACTCACGCCTTTAGCCGGCAAAAAAAAGCAGGCAGATACGCCAACCCCAAGAAGCAACAAGCCTAGCAGGCGTTTAAAAATATTCATATGCGTTCAACTTCCTAAGAGACCAACGCCAAGCCGATGTTTCTAATTAGATAGCGGGCTTGTTTCAAACGCTCTTCAAACTGCGGCGCCCGTTTGATCAGGCGTTTAACCTCGACGAGCGAATTTTCGATAAAAAACCTAGCCTTATTTTTTACCCAGCGAATCTTGTACATCTGCGTCGTATCCGTGGATAGACTGCTTTTATACGGAGCGTCTCCGGCTAGAAAATCGTACACGGCTCTGCCTTTGGAAGCATTGTGGACAATTGCGTAATAGTGCGAAACTAAACCGGGTCTATAAACATTTTTAGGCAGATACTTAAACCCGCTTTGATAAAACAAAACTTGATTGCAATACACAAAGCAATATAAATATCCCAGGTTTCCCGATTCGTTATAAATTTGTAGTAGTTGAATCTCGCCGCTAGCAAAACGCGAACGAATCAAGTCGTGATGAAACTGAAGCACATACGGATTGGAGAATGCGCCCGGGCGATTCAAATTATTCCATTCAGCTTGGTGCAAAGCGACCAAATTTTCAAACATCGCCAGCGCCTCTTCAGAAGTTTCAGCTTCGCGCACGAGAATACGCCCGCCATCTGCCTCATACTGTTTTACTGAGCGCCTAATCTGACTCCGTTTGTTTGAGCTTAACAAAGCGTAGAAATCCAAATTTACGGCGCGAACCTTCTCCAAATTTACCAAGAACGCGGTAGCCGCATCTATCTGAATAGAATAAACGCCGAGCGTTTTTTCCGCATTGAGCAAATTGAAGTCTTGAGTAAATTTCAAAGAAACCCACGGGAAATCGAACTCGTCCCAAGCCAAATTACGCACATATTCAAGGGCTTGAGTCGCATCCGTCAGCATTGCCGGGTCGTATAAAATCGAATTGTATTCCGCGTAAATCTCGTCATATCTACGCACGGCAGTAGCGTTTAGCGCCAAAGTTTGCGAGGGTAAAAAGCCATACTTATTCTTCTTGCGCCGATTGATAAAAAATGCCAAGGCTGGGGTTTCATTTATAGAACCAACGATCAGCTCAAGTTGGAGGTCGCGCGGCAAGCTATTCAACCAAGTGGAAATCCAACCCCAGGAAGTGAAATAGCTATGCGCGCTTCTGGCGAGCAAATCCAGCCAAATTTTCTCCGCTTGTTCCGTTTCCACAAAAGGATCGTAAGTTCGGAAGGCAAGCCGGACTTCATCTGGCGAATTTTTACTGAGCGTCATAACAATTTCTCTGCATTATCGGCAAAATGAATCTCACTCGGCAAGCGCCGGTTGTTCGGAACGGAGCAAATCTAATAGGATGAATAAGCAGACGAAGATATAGAAGAACTCGTAATTACTTTCTTTGATTTCCTGCACAGCTTGAATAAACGGCACTTTAGCGTAGCTGTAACCGGCGGCAAATGCCAGCTTGGCGACTTTTGCAAATAGATAATTGAAAAGGAAAAACATGCCCAGCCCCCAATGAACAATTGGGATAAATCTTGAGCTGAATTTCCCAAACCGTGGAATAAAAACAGCCGCCAGCGGAATTAAAAAGACGAAGAAGCCCCAGAAAACGTCAAACTCGCTTTCAAATGGCATAACCATTCCGCCAAATTCAATGTTATGGATATTGATCTCGTCCTGCTCGTTGATCTCAGCTAAAGCTTCTGGGGTTTGTATTCCAAATATCCTTTGACCCCAGCTAATCTCCTCGCCCGCGCCAAAAAAGAAAAGGAGCGCCAACCCTAAATAGGCAAGTTGCTTCACCCAAAGGACCTTAGTAGTTTTACGCCGTTTCATTACATAGTAAAAAGCGTAAAACATCAAAACCGAAGCGATAAATAAAGAGAGCGCGCCGAGGTTTTCAAAATAACCGTCCTCGTGATAAAGCGAGGGCGCTAAACCGGAAAGTTTCAAGGTCAGATAGGTCGCTACAATATACACAAACACAGTTACATACAAAGTCGGTTTATAAAAAATATTAATTTTATTCACAAGAACCTCATTCAATTAGTTTAGGGGATCAAAATCAATGCGCGCCGCGCTGTTGAAAAACAGCCATCACGGTTTTATATAAGATCACAATATCCAGCCAAATGCAGGCGTGATCAATGTAAGCGATATCCAGGCGCAAGCGGTCGTCAAACTCCAACTGCGCCCGCCCGACGATTTGCCACAAGCCGGTCAAGCCGGGCGGCACATCCAGCCGCTCCGTATGCCAAAGTTTATAAGTTTCCGCTCCAAAAGAAGTTGGGCGGGGACCTACCAAACTCATTTGACCTTTTAAGATATTAATCAGTTGGGGAAGTTCATCCAAACTGGTCTTGCGTAAGAAGCCGCCAATTTTAGTGATGCGCGGATCATTGGTGATTTTGAAATCGGGCCATTGCAATTCGTTCAAATGCGCGTATTTCTGTTTTAACTCTTCCGCGTTCGGCACCATTGTGCGAAATTTGTAAATCACAAAGCGCTTCCCGCCTTTGCCAGTACGCAGTTGATGAAAAACCGCCGGAGCGCCGGGGGATGTAATTTCAATGATCGCCCAGACTACAACAATCACAGCCAGCCAAAGCGGGGCGCTGACGATAACCAAAATCAAATCCATTGCCCGTTTTAATTTTAAATAAGTTTGACCCGTAAAAATTCGCTTTTCCGGGTCAAAATCTGCCAACCAATCCGTAACATTGTTCTGATTAAGTTCCATTTTCTTCAGGCGACGCTTTCATGCGACTGCGCCTCTTGGGCAAGCTGAATATTTTTCTGAGGAGTACGCGAGCGCTCGCGCGCCGTGTGTAACAGATCTTCAAAATTCAAGGCTTCATCCGGAAAAGCGGAAACGCCACAAACGACCTTGAAGCTAGTCTTCTCCGCCAAAATTGAGCAAACTCTCTCAGCCAAGAGCATAGCTCGCTCCAAGGGAGTCTCTGGACAAAGAATCAAAAAATGCCCTCTGCGATCCTGCATTAACACATCTGTTTGGCGCATAACTTCATTTAAAACCTGCCCCACCCGAGCGGCTGATAAACGCGCCATCATATCGCGTTGTAAAGTTTTCAAAACGTCTTTTGAAGACTGGTCATCATGCGGAGAAGTGACTACAACCACCAGCGAAAGCGGACGATGATAGCGCCGGCTACGGCTAAATTCAGTTTTGATGATGTCTGAAGCTTCGTCCAATTTAATAGAATCGTGCGGGAAGGTGCCTTGCGCCAAAGCGTCCATCATCGATTCGGAATGATCTATCGCCACCGCCAATTGATACGCCAGCCAAACGCCAATTTCCAAAAGCACAAACTCCAAAAGCACAACCGCGACATCGTCAGTGGCGGTGTTTAAGCGATTGACCATTTGAAAGAGCGCGAAGTAAACCGCGCCAAAGAAAATGCTCGGCACATAAATCGGCGCTTTATGCAGGGCCGGAATAAAAACCATAATTGGAATAATCAAGATGGCGAAAATATAGAAATAAGACGCAAAATTGATAATGGGACGGTCGGCGCTATCCAACTGCCCTAAAACCAAAATAAGCAACAAGTAAAACGATACCAAGAATAATGATTTTCTGAAATTAGTCATGTTTGCATTCCAATAATGAGAAAGACCTTGCAAAAATATAAGGTCTCTAAATTATACTGTTTTTTTTTGATAACAAAAGGGCAGGCGTTTTTTTTCTTAATCACCCATGAGTCCTTGTTAAAAGGTAAGTTTTTCGCCGGTGCGCCTATCTAAATCTAAAATTTGGAGGAACTCTTGTCTGATCTTTATACACAACATCCGTCACAAATTGTCATGTACGCTACCGCAACCTGCCCCGATTGTTTACGCGCCAAAGCTTTTTTTGAAGCCCACAAAATTGAATACAAACGAGTAGGCTTAGAAGGCGACGAAGAAGCGACTGAATTTGTAGTCCGCTTAAATAACGGCTACCAAAGCGTGCCAACGATCGTCTTTCCAGACGGCTCAGTTTTAGTAGAACCTAGTTGGGAAGAATTACGCAAAAAAGTAATTGCGTAGAAAAAACTCAACGAAAGAGAAGCCGGCTGAAAGTCCGGTTTGAGGCGAAGCGGGGAGTATAATCATTTGATGATGAAGAAAATCCTAATCGCGACATTCAGCGTTTTAATCGCCGCCTGTTCGCCGATTATTGCGCCGCAACCTTTTCCGGCGTGGACTTCATTTCCCACCAGCACGCCAAACATCGTCACGGCGACTTCGCTTTCTCCGCTGACTTCTACGCCGATCGTTTTAACGCTCCCCTTCACGCCGACGCTTGTCACCGCCACCGAAACATTCAGCCCCTCAGCCACTTTTGTGTTTACCAATACGCCGTTTCAGGCGGTAGAAATTCAAATTCTCGGTTGTGATACCAGCCTGGATATTTTGCACGGCATGGGCGAAGTGACTAACGCTTATGTCACCGTAAAAAATACGGGGACTGCGGATTTACCCAACGCCTGCGCTTTGCTCCGCGCAATTGACGAAGATCGCGAACATCCTGATAAAAAAAGTTGCACGGCAAATCTACCGGCGCAAAATCAGGTAACGTTCAAATTAACCGTCGATTCGGCTTATAAACAAGATACGATCATTCAAGTGGATGCGCTTTCAAACGACGCAGTTATATTAAGGGTGGATAAACAATCCTGTAGAAATATCAGTTTATTCGGCGGCAAACCAAACGACGTGGGGATTGTGAAGCCGATTCAATAGTTTGCGAAAAAATGCCGAGGCGTATTTTCTAGATTATAGAAAACACGCCTCGGCGTATATATTACTTGACAAACACCTGAACGAGCGGCGAATCGTCAAAGCCTACCAAAATGCCCCTTGAGTTATCAGTTGGGGTCAGCCAAATGGCGCGCAAGAACGCCACGTCGTTAAATTCAATTGGCTCGTCTGGGCTTTTGATCTCAGCAAAGCTAAAGGTTCTAGGGTTGAGTTCAATCCCATTTGCTACGGCTTTATATAAGCCCCAACCCGGATACCAAGTACCTGCTGAATCAATGATGTAAACGTCGCCCCAGCCGACTTTCACCGGCGAGCCAGTCAGATTCTTCACCTTGATGCCTATTTCCGCAAACTGATAACCGGGGTTAGCCACCCAATGAGAAGTTTCGTCAAGATAGACGGTTTCCAACTTGCGAAAATTTACGACCGAGATTTCGTATTGATCATTTGCGGCAATTTCGCCAACCTGAGCGGCGGTGGGCGTAGGCGGGACTTGGGTGGCTGTTGGGAGCGACGTGGAAGTTGGGCGCGGCGTATTTGTGCTGGTTGGCGCTGGCGTGTTTGTGGATTTTGGAAGTTGCGTCGCTGTCGGCGCCGCAGTTGGAGCTAAAGCGGCTGATTGGCAAGCCAAGATGACAATTAGAGAGCCAACTGCAAAAAGCAAAGTATTCTTTTTCATATCTGCGCCCCTCCTATGAGCGCCATTTAAAAATATTGAAAAATAAAAGTTGATTTACTATAGTCCGCTTGTGCGTGATCCTATTATGGCATAGATATCTTCGCGGAACTGCCAAAATCTGCCGATTTGCGCGGATTGTTTTCGGGGCGGGAATTTTCCTGAAAGCGAATCAAGCTTGAGTTAAGTGAGGGGCGTTTAATCTTCCATTTAGGTTGAGGCTACCCATGCCTGTTCTTCGGGAGTATAATCACGCGCACGCCAGCCCAAGGCTGGCATTTTCGTGGATGGAGTAGAGATACATGCGTAATAAGAATAATTGGCTGGTAATCATTATTATCCTGTTGGCGTTTTCCCTGTGGATTGACCTGACGGATAAAATTAGCATCCCGCTTAACGATACGACGATGCTCTTCGAGCGCGACGTACCGATTAAATTGGGTTTGGATTTGCGCGGCGGCTTGCAAGCCTTGCTCGAAGCGGATCTCCCCGCGGATGTGAAAGTGGATACAGACGCGATGAATAATGCGAAGACCATTATGCAGAACCGCGTCAATGCGCTAGGCGTGAGCGAAGTGAATATGCAAATTGCCGGCGAGCGCCGTATCGTGGCTGAATTCCCCGGCGCTACCAATCCGGAAGAAGTAGTGGCGGCGTTGAAACGCACCGCTTTGTTGGAATTTGTGGATATGGGCAGTACGCCAATCCCGCAAGGCACAACGATTGTCACTGATCTAGGATTAGAAGCCGGCGCGACTCCCGAACCTGCCGCAGACGGGACTACGCCGACTGTTTATCACACGGTGATGACTGGTTCTGGTTTGAAAAGCGCCACTGTGGGGCAAGGTCAATTGGCTGGGCAATACGGAATTTCATTCACCTTAGATTCTGAAGCCAGCAAGATCTTCGCCGAATATACCAGCACGCATCGCGGACAGTATCTGGGCATCGTGTTGGATAAGGTTGTCGTTTCTGCGCCAGTGATCAATGAACCCATTACCGGCGGCGAGGGCAGTATTTCCGGCAGTTTCACGCAGGCAGAAGCTCAAACTTTAGCCGTGCAATTACGCTCAGGCTCTTTGCCAATTCCAATCAAAGTAGTGGAAAGCCGCACGGTTGGTCCAACCCTCGGCGAAGAAAGCGTGCGTAAAAGCGTGCTCGCCGGCTTGATCGGCTTGGGCGTGGTCATCCTTTTCATGGGAATTTATTATCGCTTACCCGGCGTGATCGCCGATTTGGCGTTGATTTGTTACGCGATTTTCTCTTTGATGATCTTCAAAATGGTCGGCGTGGTGCTGACTTTGCCGGGCATTGCCGGTTTTATCCTGAGCGTAGGCATGGCGGTAGATGCAAACGTCCTCATCTTTGAGCGCTTAAAAGAAGAATTGCGCGCCGGCAGAAATTTACGTCAGGCGATTGATATTGCCTGGAGCCGCGCTTGGCCCTCCATCCGCGATTCAAACTCGTCCACTTTGATTACTTGTTTAATCCTCTATGCTTTTGGCAACACTTTTGGCGCGAGCATGGTCAAGGGCTTTGCAGTGACTTTGGCTTTAGGCGTGGGCGTGAGTTTATTCACCGCCATTACCGTAACGCGCACCTTCCTGCATACCGTTTTGGATAATATCAAAGGCGCCGAACACCCCGGCTGGTTTGGTCTTTAGGAATGTAACATGAATATTACAAAAAATCGTTACCTCTATTTCTTTATTTCTTTATTAATTATCATCCCCGGCTTGGTTTTCATGGGGCTGAACTGGCAAAAGACAAAAGAAGGTCCGCTACCTTTAGGCATTGACTTCCGCGGCGGCTCTCTACTGGAAGTCCAATTCACCGGAACGCTCCCTTCGGCGGAAGAAATTTCCGAAATCTATCAACAATTTTCAACGGAAGAACAGCCGATCACCGACCCAATCGTTCAGCTTTTGGGCACGGACGGTTACTCCATCCGCTCTAAAACGATGAACGACGAGACCAAAGGCGCGATTATCGCGGCAATGGAATCAAAATTTTCAACGAAAGCCACCGTGCTGAACTTCACTTCCGTCAGCGCCTCTGTCGGCGCTGAAGTGACCAAAGCCGCCGGCTGGGCAGTTCTTGCGGCGGCGCTCGCCATTCTGTTATATATTTGGTACGCCTTCCGCAGTGTAGAACATGCCTATCGTTACGGCACAGCCGCCGTGTTAGCCATGCTCCACGACGTTTTAGTCGTAGTCGGCGTGGAAGCTATGCTTGGGTATTTCCTCGGCTGGGAAGCGGACGCGCTCTTCCTCACCGCGTTGCTCACCGTCATCGGCTTTTCCGTGCATGATACTATCGTCGTGTTTGACCGCGTCCGCGAGAACGCGCATATCCTTCGCCGCGTGGATTATGAAACGATGGTCAATCACTCAGTCATCCAAACGCTGGATCGCTCGCTCAATACGCAACTCACCGTATTATTCACGCTCACCGCGCTCGTCCTCTTCGGCGGCGATAGCATCCGACACTTCATCATCATTTTGCTGGTCGGCATCTTCAGCGGAACATACTCATCCATCTTCAATGCGGCGCAAATCCTGGTGGTTTGGGAAAACCGCGAATGGGAAAACTGGTTCAAAAGAAAAGAAGCGACTGCCTAGCTACAAAAAAGACCTCACAAATTGTGAGGTCTTTTTATTTCAATACCGCTTCGTCAATCCACGCGGCAGTTTGAACAAATTCATCCACGCCGAGCAATTTAGATAAAGCGGATTTGACCTTGCCTGCATTTCCAGAAGTGAAGTATTGGATATTACCCTGCGCTTCGGCTGGACTCAACGCATCGCCCGCCGCCAACAAACGTTTAGCCTGTTTCGCCACCGAGGGGGCTGGGTCTATCACCCGAACATTTTCGCCCACTATCTCCTCAATCAACGGTATCACAAAAGGATAATGCGTACATCCCAACACAACTGTATCAATATTTTTTTCAAGCATTGGAATTAAGGCGTCTTCTAAAATATCGCGGGTAACTTGCGTATCCAACTCGCCGCGCTCAATCTGAGTCACCAGCCCTGGGCAAGTGTGCTGAAACAATTCCACGCCTGCGCCGAACCTTTCCACTACAGAGGCATATAGCGCTCCCTGAAACGTGGCTGGCGTAGCCAAAACGCCCACCTTGCCGGTTTGCGTCGTCTCCGCCGCCGGCTTGACCGCCGGCTCCATGCCCACAAATTGCACGCCTTGAAATTCCGCGCGCAAATATTTCAACGCCGCCGCAGAAGCCGTATTACAAGCCACAATCACGAGCTTGGACTGCTTTTCAAGCAAGAATTTTGTAATGCCCGCCGAGAATTTTTGAATCTCTTGCATTGGGCGCGGACCATACGGCACATGCCCTTGATCGCCAAAATAAAGCATGTTTTCAGCGGGCAATTGCTCACGCAGGGCGCGCAAGACGGAAAGCCCGCCCACGCCCGAATCAAAAACGCCGATTGGATTTATGTTCATTTATTTTTTGAAGCGGCGCTCACAAAAGACTTGAACAATCTCCGCATGGCAGGCTGATCGGTCAACCATTCAGGATGCCATTGCACGCCAATTGCAAAAGGGTGATCCGCAATCTCGACAACTTCAGGCAAGTTATCGGGAGCATAGCCTACGGCTTTGATCCGAGGAGCAAGGTCTTTTACGCCTTGATGATGCAAGCTGTTAACTTGTAGAAGGGTTTCGCCAAATATCTCTGCGGCTTTAGAGGCTTCATCTACATGGACGGGATGAACTAAAGTTTTCCGTAAATGCCCCGGGTAGTGGTGGTCAATTGCGTTTGGGAGTTGATCGGGGATATGGGTGTAGAGCGTGCCGCCTAAGGCAATGTTCATCACTTGCGCGCCGCGACAAATTCCCAACAGCGGCTTGCCATCGTTTGCGGCGGCGCCGAGTAAACTGATCTCGGTAAAATCCCGCTCATCGTCTGCTGTGCCAATTCTCGGGTGGTCTGCGCCGCTGAAATATTCCAAAGAGACGTCCCCGCCGCCGGAGAAGAGAATGCCATCGAGGCGGGAATAGATATCGTTGAAATCTTCTTCATTTAACATCGAAGGGATGAGGAAAGGTAAGCCGCCAGCCTGAACAATCGCGCGAATATAATTTTGACCGACCGCGACGAAGGGGCTTTCATCTAAATCTTTCTCGTTACGCATGGTAATGCCAATTAGCGGCTTGGGCATATTTGCTCCTAAAACAAAAAGACCCTAAAGGTCCATGAGACCTTTAGGGTCTTTCAGAACCCTAATTAATCGAATTTTTGTTTGAGGCGGGCGCTCTTGCCGGTGCGCTCGCGCATGAAGTAGAGTTGTGCGCGGCGGACTTTGCCATGGCGTTCAACTACGATCTTGCTCAAACGCGGGGAGCGGAGTAAGAAGGTGCGTTCCACGCCTACGCCATTGCTCGCCATACGGCGGACGGTAACAGAGGCTTCGTTGCCGCTGTTGCGAAGACGAATGACGATGCCTTTGAACTCTTGGATGCGTTCCCGATCGCCTTCTTTGATCTTCACATGCACGCTGACGGTATCGCCAGGGTTTAATTGAGGGATTTGCTCGTTCACTTTCGCTTCAACAGATTTCAATAAGTCGGTCATTTTCGTTCTTCCTTATGCTTTCTATAATTATTTTCCTAGACGCGAGGGCGGATTATAGCGCTCATTTTCTGAGGTTACAAGGCTCGGTTTTGAAA